>CAJKOJ010000077.1 GCA_905201505.1 uncultured Eubacteriales bacterium
ATAAATCTAATATAAATTATCCATATGAAAGTAAATATAAAGTATATGTTGGTGCTATTTGTGCTCATAATTATAGCAGTGGCAACTATGATTCACATGGAAAAATCGTTAATTGTACGGTAAATGGCACTATTATAGTACGAAACATAGCTGATTGTAATGTTGGTGGCATTACTGGTGCTTTTGGAGAAATAAATAATTGTATTAATTTGATTTTTATGATATATTTAAAATATGCGGAAACAGGAATATATAATATGAAAAATATTGATTGATATTAAAACAAGAATAAAGTATAGGAGAAAAATATGAAAGTAGGTTATTTGGGTCCTGAGGGTACTTTTACGGAACAGGCTGCACGTATACTGGCAGATAATAATGAGTTAGTAGCATATAATAGTTTTTTAGAGGAATTAAAAGCAGTTGAAAAAGGTGAAGTTGATGAAGCAGTTGTACCTATAGAAAATTCAATTGAAGGCATTGTGAATGCAACTATTGACAGTCTTGCTTTTGATGTTGAACTTTATATTCAAGAATTGCTTATTATGCCTATAGAGCAGTGTCTCATAGCAAAAAAAGGCACAAATATATCTGATATTAAAAAAGTTATGTCACATCCTCATGCAATTCCTCAGTGCAAAAATTATATTAACAGTTATTTGCCCTATGCTGAATCCGAGACAAAAGCATCTACAGCAGGAGCTATCAGGGCTGTGGCAGAGGAAAAGGATACAGCTGCAGGTATTGGGGCAAGATGTGCTGCGGAACTTTATGGACTGGAAGTACTTGCAGAAGGTATACAGGATACAAATGACAATTTTACTGAATTTATCAGAGTATCGAAAAACAAATCATTTGAATATATAGATAAAAATAAGGTTACAATATGCTTTTCAACAGTTGATGAACCCGGTGCACTTTTAAATCTTCTTGATATATTTTCAATTTATGATGTAAATATGTCAAAAATTTTTTCAAGACCAATGAGAAACAGACCATTTGAATACATATTTATTATAGATTTAGATGTAAGAAATAATTCTGATGATATTAAATCAGCAATTAAACTTTTGGAGAGAAAAACAGCTTTTTGTAAGAATTTGGGCTGTTATCCTGTTATAGATAAAAGATTGAAAAAATAATTGTTCTGTGCTATAATGTCGATAGTAGAGGAGAGATATTTATGAATGAAAATATATCAATTCCATTCCCGTATGTTAAGCTGAATAAAGAGCTGAGTATTGCTGATTTTAATTCAGAGTATAAAGTTTGGAACAGTGAAGTTGAAAAAGTCAAAACAATATTTGATTTAATGCCTGACTTTGATGTGGATAAGCAGAAACAAAGAGCATTTATAAACAACAAATATTATGACTTATATACAACTCCCTGTGATAATGAATGTTTTAATGTAATATTTATTGAAAATCCATATATTAATAAACAGGGGTGTGTTGCTTCAAATATACTTGTGGGTATACTGCTTGTAGATAACAGTCTTGAAATACAGGAAACTATGGATGAAATAAGATTTCCGCACTTTAGTGCTATTATTGAAAGAAAAATAAATGATTATTTTAATAATATGGGCGGACTTGTAAGAAAGTTTGAAAGCGGTAAATACCTTTTTGTTCTGAACAAAGATATGCTTGCTAAACTAAGGGAAGATAAGTTTTCTATTGTAGAGCAAATAGGCAAAATTGAAATGGGTAATGATGTACCTGCAACATTGAGTATCGGAATAGGTATGAATGGCAGTACCGTAAATGAAGATATGGCTTTTGCAAGAGGTGCTTTGGACTTGGCTCTTGGAAGAGGCGGTAATCAGATAGTTATTAAAGAATCTGAGGATACATATCAGTTTGTTGGCGGTGATGGCAAGGAAGTAAGCAAGAATTCAAGAGTAAGAGCAAGAGTTAAGGCTTACGGTCTTGTAGAACTTATACTCTCTGCAAGCGATGTGGTTGTAATGGGTCATAAAAATCCTGACCTTGACAGTTTGGGCTCTGCTGCCGGTATATTTGCTATTGCAAACTTTTATGATAAAAAGTGTCACATAGTTTTAAACCAGGCGACAAGCAGTGTAAAGGCTCTTTATGAAAGACTTTGTGATGACGGAAGATATGAAAATGTATTTGTTGACAGTACAGAGGCACAAAAAATTGTTAAAAGAAGAACACTTCTTATAGTTGTTGATACACACAGACCTGTGCTTACAGAGTGTCCTGAACTTTTAGAAAAGGCGAAAAGTATTGTAATGATTGACCACCACAGAAAGTCAACAGATGCAATAGATAATTGCGCTCTTGTTTATCATGAGGCATACGCTTCCTCAACTTGTGAGATGGTTACGGAAATGCTTATGCATATAAAGGGAATCAGATTAAGCAAGACAGAAATTGAAGGATTGCTTGCGGGTATAACTATAGATACAAAGAATTTTGCTTTTAAAACCGGTATTAAAACTTTTGAAGCTGCTGCATATCTTAAGAAAAACGGTGCAGACACTATATCGGTCAGACGGCTTTATAAGAATTCTTTTGATGAATATCTTGCACGTTCAGAAATTATACGTACGGCAGAAATAATACATGAAAATATGGCGATTTCAGTTCTTGATGAAGAGGTCTATGTTGATAATCCTATACAGCTTATTGCTCAGGCTGCTGATGAACTTTTAAGTATTCAGGATATTGAAGTAAGTTATGTATTATGTGAATTCGGAGGGAAAGTAAATATAAGTGCCAGAAGCCTTGGAAAGCTTAATGTACAGAAGTTAATGGAAAAGCTTGGCGGAGGAGGGCATCAATCCGGTGCCGCAGCACAGCTTGAAAATGTTACTATAGATGAAGCAATTGAAATTTTAAAGGAAAAAATTGACGAATATTTGGAGGAAAGTGAATAATATGAAAGTTATATTATTAGATGATATTAAGGGTGTAGGAAAAAAGGAACAGATAATAAATGCCAGCGACGGCTATGCAAAGAATTTTTTGATACCAAAGAAAAAAGCTGTTGAAGCAACTGAGGCAAATCTTAAAAAACTTGACAAGCAGCATGCAGAGGCAGAAGCTAAAGCACAGGCTGAGCTTGAGGCTGCACAAAATTTAGGTAAAGAAATTGAAGAAAAGACAATAAATATAAAAGTTAAAGTAGGAAATAATGGTAAACTCTTTGGTGCTGTTACAAACAAGGAGGTATCAGCTGCCTTAAAAGAACAGTTTAATATTGATATAGATAAGAAAAAAATAGTTGTTGACCCTATTAAGGCTGTAGGTGATGCAGAGGCAAGTATCAAACTTCATCCTCAGGTTACAGCTAAATTAAAAATTTCTGTAGCAGAGTTATAAATATAAGTTATTTTATATTTAAGAGGGAGTTTGTATTATGGCTGAAAATAAAAGTGATAATTCTTATGTAAACCGAATACCACCTCATGATAATGATGCTGAACAAATGGTGCTAGCCTGTATGCTTTATCCTGATGATGATGGCGTACGAATGGCGGCTGAAAATTTGCTTTCAGAGGATTTTTACAGTCCTGCACATAGACTTATATTTGATTCTTTTATAGATCTGTATAACAGCAGTAAACCTGTTGATTTTGTTATGGCTAAGGACAAGCTTGAATCAATGGGGTATCTGGAGCAAATAGGCGGTGTAGAGTATCTTGTAAATTTAAGCGGACTTGCCGCTACTACAGCTAAAACTAAGTATTATGTGGATATTGTAAAACAAAAGGCTATATTTAGAAAGCTTATAAAAGTTGGAGATACAATAGCTGCAAGCAGTTATGACGGAAGCGAAGATGCAGATACTGTAATAGCAAAGGCTGAACAAGATATTTTAGAAGTATCTCAAAACATAAACAGCAATGATTTTGTTTCAATGGACAGAGTTATGGCTGAAGTAATTGAAAACATTGATAAAGTAACAAGATCAAACAGCAGAATTACAGGTGTTGAGACAGGATTTAAAGATTTTGACAGGCTTACAGCCGGACTTCAGAATTCTGACTTAATTCTTATAGCCGGACGACCTTCAATGGGTAAGACTGCTTTTGCTCTTAATATTGCTCAGTTTGCAGCAGTTGAAAAAAGAGTGCCTGTTGCAATATTCAGTCTTGAAATGTCAAAAGCCCAGCTTGGCAACAGAATGTTATCATCTCAGGCCTTAGTTGATTCAGGAAAACTGAGAACAGGAAATCTTACTCCTGAGGAATTTGATTCAATTGCTATGGCAATGGGTACCCTTTCTGCAGCACCAATAGAAATATATGATACTCCGGGAATAAATCCTATAAGTATGAGAGAAAAATGCAGGAAACTAAAGCTTGAAAAGGGCTTGGGGCTTATTGTTATTGACTATTTACAGCTTATGGAGGGTGCAGGCAATAAAAATGAATCTGACCAGCAGAGAGTATCTTACATATCACGTTCATTAAAGGGAATAGCACGAGAACTTAATGTGCCTGTGATTGCACTGTCTCAGCTTTCAAGAGGTCCTGAAGGAAGAGTTGACCACAGACCTATGATGTCTGACCTTAGAGAATCAGGTGCTATTGAACAGGACGCCGATGTTGTGTGCCTTTTGTTCAGAGAGGAATATTATAAAAAAGACGACCCTGAAGTAAAGAATAAGGGTGAAGTTATAGTTGCAAAGAACAGGAACGGTTCTACAGATACAGTTAATCTTATTTGGAGAGGTCAATTTACAAGATTTGACAATATGCTTGACAACGCGGATAACTTTATTCCTGATATACCATCTGATATGATAGAGTAATAAAAAAGCTGATGTTTTAAATTAGACATCAGCTTTTTTTATATTATAATATCTGGTACATATCAAGGAGTAATTTCTTAGTATCTTCAAAACTTAAACATGGATCGGTAATTGATTTGCCGTATATATGTCCTTTTGATTCACAGCTTTGGTTGCCGCCCATAATATAGCTTTCAATCATTACACCTTTTACAAGCTTTTTAAGTCTGTCACTGCAGCTTCTTGAATGAAGAATATCTTTTACAATTCTAGGCTGTTCAGTGTGTATTTTCTTTGAATTTGAGTGATTTGCATCTACTATTACGGCAGGATTCTGATATTTACCTGCATCATACATATCAGCAGCCAAAATTAAATCTTCATAATGGTAATTCTGAATATGCACACCTCTTTTATTTACAGAGCCTCTCATAATTGCGTGTGTAAGTGGATTTCCGCTTGATTTTACCTCATAGCTGTTATATAAAAAGTCATGAGATTGCTGTGCTGCTCTTATAGAGTTAAACATAACAGAAAGGTCACCGCTCATTGGGTTTTTCATACCTACAGGGCAGTCAATACCGCTGGCTGTAAGTCGGTGCTGTTGATTTTCAACACTTCTTGCTCCTATTGCTATGTAGGAGAGAATATCTTCAACAAAAGGAAGATTTGAAGGGTAGAGCATTTCATCGGCAATAGGAAGACCTGTTTCTTCAATAACTCTTAAATACATTTTTCTGATTGACTTTATTCCTTCTGCCATATTTGGCTCACCATTAGGATCAGGCTGGTGCATCATTCCCTTATAGCCTTCGCCTGTTGTTCTGGGTTTGCCGGTATAAACTCTTATAACTGTAAAAATTTTGTCACTTACAAGTTTACTTACTTCTGCAAGTCTTTTTGCATAGTCACATACAGAATCCTCTTCATCTGCTGAACAGGGACCGACAATAACTATAAATCTGTCGTCCTTGCCCTCAAAAATTTCTTTTAATTGTCTGTCATTTTCATCTTTAATAGCTTTAAGATTTGGTGTAAGCGGCGTCATTGTCTGAATTTCCGCAGGTGACGGCATTTTTCTTATATTTGTAAAACTCATTTTATGCACTCCTTATAATTTGGAATTTATACTATTTTTAATATTACTTATTAATATATAATTTTTTTGCTGACAAGTCAAGTATTTAAACTTATTTTATATAATTTAAGTGAAAATTTTGGGTTTTTGTTAATAATGCTTGGTAAAAGTTAGTCAAAACTTATAATTGACTATTGAAAACAAGCCCTGATTTTGGTATAATTAATAAAAAGGCGTATTGATTATACGGTATTGTGAAAGGGGTTATATTTATGTCTAGAAATATTATTGTAGGTCAGTCAGGTGGTCCGACTTCTGTAATTAATTCAAGTTTAGCAGGTGTTTTTCAGGCTGCAAAGGATTTAGGTGCTGACAAAATTTATGGTATGAGAAATGGTATAGAGGGTCTTCTCAATGAGCAGTATATTGATATGACAGATTATCTGAGAACAGCTATGGATGTTGAAATTCTTAAAAGAACACCTTCTGCTTTTTTAGGTTCCTGCCGTTTTAAACTTCCTACTGTAGATAAGAGTCCTGAAACGTATGACAGAATTATTGAAGTATTAAGAAAGCTTGATATTCAGCATTTCTTTTATATCGGCGGAAATGATTCTATGGATACAATAAAACAGTTAAGTGAGTATGCTAAGGATAAGAATATTACTGACATTACATTTATGGGTGTACCTAAGACTATTGACAATGATCTTGCTGTTACAGACCATACACCAGGTTATGGTTCTGCAGCAAAATATATTGGTACAACAATTAAGGAATTGTCAAGAGATTGTGTTGTGCAGCCTATAGATGTAGTAACAATTGTAGAGATAATGGGCAGGAATGCCGGCTGGCTTGCAGCTGCAGCTGCTCTTGCTAAGGGTGAAGACTGTGAAGGTGCTGACCTTATATACTTGCCTGAAACTGTATTTGATATTGATAAATTCCTTGCTAAAATTGAAGAGATACAAAAAACAAAAAGGCAAATTCTCGTTGCTGTATCAGAGGGTATAAAAACTGCTGACGGAAAATATGTTTGTGAAGCTTCAGCATCAAATATGTTGGTTGACAGTTTTGGACATAAGGCTTTGGGCGGCACAGCATCAACACTTGCAAACATCGTAGGCAGCAAGTTTGGATGTAAAACAAGACCTATTGAATTCAGTACTATACAGAGATGTGCAAGTCATATAGGTTCCCTTACTGATGTAAATGAAGCATTCCTTGTTGGTGGTCAGGTAGTTAAAGCTGCATTTGAAGGTGTAACAGGTAAGGTTGGTATTTATGTGAGAGTATCAAATAAGCCTTATATGATGAATACAGATATTTATGATGTTAATGCTATAGCAAATGTTGAAAAAACTGTTCCTCAGGAATGGATAATTAATGACGGTACATATGTATCTCAGGATGCTATTGACTATATGAGCCCATTGATTCAGGGTGAAATTACACCTTATATGGTAAATGGTCTTCCAAAACATATTAAACTGTAATTTATTATTAAAATTATGCTTATTTAATTAATGATTAAGCCACAGAGTTTCTGTGGCTTTTTAAAAAAGGGGATTTTGTTGTGTTAATGAAGACTTTCTTGTTTACATGTGAAGTTAAAAACAGAGTAATAAAAAATGATTTGATGACTTATGCAAACTCTCTTACATTTAAGCTTATACTTGCAATTTTCCCTTTTATTATAGCTCTTTTGACTTTGCTTGGTTTTCTTAATCTGCCTATAGATAGAATAACAAATTCCCTTGTAAATGATATGCCAAAGGAAATGGCTGATATGATAACATATTATATCAGTGATGTGCTTAGCGAGAAAAGGCTGAGTTTGTTGTCATCAAGTGCTATAATTGCTGTTTATAGTGCATCGGCCGGATTTCATACAATGGTTAAAGGAGTTTGCAATTCTTTTGAAATAAATGAGGACAGACCATTTTTTAAAACGAGGATTATAGGTCTTGTTTTAATGGTTATATTTGTTGTTATAATTGTGGCTACATTATATATTG
>CAJKOJ010000078.1 GCA_905201505.1 uncultured Eubacteriales bacterium
TTATATTATATATTGACTATTTTAATATTTTTTATAAGGGAGATATATTATGCATATAGAATGTAATAAGAACAATTTAATAAATGCCATAAACATAGTTATTAAAGCAGTTACAACAAGATCAACAATGGACATATTGTCATGTATTTTACTTACTGCTGACAGAGATGGTTTCAGACTTATAGGTAATGATTTAAAATTAAGTATAGAGACATCTAACGTAGAAGCAGAAGTTTATGAAAAGGGAAGTATAGCATTAGATGCAAAGATATTTTCTGATATAATAAGAAATTTACCTACAGAATATGTTACGATTAAAGTTGATGATAATTTTAATTGTACAATTACATCAGGTAAATCTATATTCAATATAAAAGGTATTGACGGAGAACAATTTCCAAGACCTGAGACGTTAAATAGAAATATTGGAGAAACTGAAATAAATGCTACAGTTTTAAAAAATATGATAAGGCAAACTATATTTTCAGTAGCTGTTGAAGACAACAGACCTATACTTACAGGTGAATTGCTTAAATTTGATGAAAATGAATTAAATATTGTAGCTATTGATGGATATAGAGTAAGCTGGAGAAAATCGCCTGTAAATTACTCAAGCTATACTGAACTTGTTGTTCCTTCTAAAACTTTAAATGAAATTTGCCGTTTGCTTCCTGATAATGAGGATGTAAAAGTTAAACTTATTTTTTCATCAATGCACATAATGTTTATATTTGATAAATGTACTGTAGTTTCAAGACTTTTAGACGGTGATTATTTAAATTATGAAAATTTATTTAATAGTGAATCTCCTCTTATTCTTACGGCTAATACACAGGAACTTCTTACTGCACTTTCAAGAGCTACTATAATAGCAGATGATAGTAAAAAAACAGAAATAACACTTACCATAAGCGATAGATTTATGAATATAAATTCAAATACCTCAATAGGTACTTTGAATGAAGATATAGCAATAAATATTGAAAGCGGTGATGATCTTATAATAAGATTTAATGCACGATATTTGATAGATGTATTAAATGCTGTAGATGAAGAATATGTTAAACTCCATTTTAATACAAATAAATCACCTTGTATAATAACAGGGGTTACAGGCGAAAGTTATAAATATTTAGTTTTACCTATAAATCCAAGATAATTTTGAGAGAAGGAAATAATATGGAATATATAAAGATTAATACTGATTATATTAAATTGCAACAAGCATTAAAACTTGCAAATGTAGTTGGACAAGGATCAGATGCAAAAGCAATTATACAAGATGGATTAGTTAAAGTTAATGGTGAAGTTTGTAAAATGAGAGGTAAGAAATGTGTCATTGGTGACATTATATCTGTTAGCAGTGAATTATATGATGATGGAAATGACTTTGTTTTTGAAGTAAAGTAGTTTTTATTTTAATTAAGTATAAATTTGAAATGCAGGGACAAATATGATAATAAAAAATCTTTCTTTAATTGATTATAGAAATATAGAAAAACTTAATATTGATTTGTCGCCTGATGTTAATGTATTTTATGGTGATAATGCACAGGGAAAAACAAATATTCTTGAATCAATGTATATGTGTGCTACAGGAAGAAGTCAGCGTACACGTATTGCTAAAGAACTTATAAGATTTGGAAGTGATTCAGCACATATACAATTAACTGTTTTAAAAGATATTTATACAGATAAAATTAACATACATATAAAGCCTAATAACAAAAAGGGAATAGCTATAAATAATATTGCTGTAAAAAATGTAAATGAACTTTTTGGTACTGTAAATATTATATTTTTTTCACCTGAAGACTTGATGTTAATTAAAGAAGGTCCTTTTCAGAGAAGAAAATATATGGATATGGAATTATGTCAGTTAAGTAAAGTATATGCTGATAATTTAAGCAGATATTATAAAATTTTGAAAGAACGTAATATGCTCCTTAAAAGAAATCCAGATAAAACAACACTTGATGTATATGATTTACAGCTTATAGAATATGGAACTAAAATAATAAGAGATAGATATGCCTTTGTAGAACAATTAAATAAAACAGCAAATTATATTCATAAGGATATTACATCAAATAAAGAAAATCTTGTTATTAATTATATGTCGAATGTAAATGAAAATAACTATGAAAAAAAAATACAATCAAATAGAGAAAAGGATATATATTATGGCACGACATCTGTTGGTATACACAAAGATGACTTATCTTTTTATATAAATGGAGTAAATGTCAGAGATTTTGGTTCCCAAGGGCAGCAAAGAACAGTTTGTCTTTCTCTTAAATTAGCAGAGATAGATATAATAAAAGAAAAGACAAATAATAAGCCTATTTTACTTTTAGATGATGTTCTTTCAGAACTTGATAGAAACAGGCAGTTATATATACTTAATTCAATAAAAGGTGTTCAGACAATTATAACATCTACAGGAATAGAAGATATTAAATATAATTTTAAAAATGTAAATTTCTTTTTTGTTAAAAATGGAACAGTGTCTTTGTTTTAATTTTGTTTAACTTGATTTTTATAATGATATATTAAAAGTTAATATATAAAAACCTTTCATTTTCGTTTTAAATGTGTTATAATAGGTTTTATGATTAAGGGTGCTATACCCCTACGAAGGAGTTTTTAAAATGTCACAGCAGGAATATAATGAAAATCAAATACAAATACTGGAAGGTCTTGAGGCAGTTAGAAAACGTCCCGGTATGTATATTGGTTCAACATCAGCAAGAGGTTTGCACCATTGTGTTTATGAAATAGTTGATAATTCAGTTGATGAGGCACTTGCAGGATATTGTACACATATTGAAGTTAAAGTACATGAGGACAATACTGTTTCAGTAAGAGATAATGGACGTGGTATACCTATAGGTATTCATCCTCAGAAAGGTATCCCGGCTGTAGAGGTTGTATTTACTATTCTTCATGCCGGTGGTAAATTCGGCGGTGGAGGATATAAAGTTTCAGGAGGATTACATGGTGTTGGTGCATCAGTTGTAAATGCTCTTAGTGAATGGCTTATTGTAGATATATACCATGAAGGACAAATTTATGAACAAAGATATGAAAGAGGAAATGTTATGCATCCTCTTAAAGTTATAGGAAATTGTTCAGAAGATCAGACAGGAACTTATATAAGATTTAAACCTGACTCTGAAATATTTGAAGAGACTGTATTTGATATTGAAATTCTTAAACATCATTTACAGGAAACAGCTTTTCTTACTAAAGGACTTAAAATTACTCTCACAGATTTAAGGTTAGAAGAAAAACCAGAGTATGTATATCATTATTTAGGTGGTATTAAGGAATTTGTTGAAAATATAAATGAAACAAAAACACCGATGTATGATAAAATTTTTTATTGTGAAGGTAAATATAATGATATTTTGGTTGAAGTAGCTTTTCAGCATAATGATGGTTATAATGAGACTAATTATTCTTATGTAAATAATATTAATACTACAGATGGCGGTACTCATATTCAAGGTTTTAGAACTGCTTTAACCAAAACAATAAATGATTACGGAAGAAAGTTTGGTTTATTAAAAGCAAGTGATAAAAATTTATCAGGTGATGATATAAGAGAAGGATTAACTTCAATTATAAGTGTAAAAATTGAAGATCCTCAATTTGAAGGTCAGACTAAAAGTAAACTTGGTACAAGTGAAGCTACACCGGCAGTTTCTTCAATTCTTTCAGAAAGATTAACATATTTCTTAGAGGAAAATCCTGATGTAGGTAAAGTAATATTAGAAAAATCCCTTTTAGCATCAAGAGCTAGAGATGCTGCAAAAAAGGCAAGAGAACTTGTTAGACGTAAAGATGTTCTTGAAAGCGGTAAATTGCCAGGTAAATTAACAGATTGTTCTGAAAAGGATCCTTCTCAATGTGAAATATATATTGTAGAGGGTAATTCTGCGGGAGGATCAGCAGTAAAAGCAAGAGATGCAAGAACTCAGGCAATTTTACCTCTTAGAGGTAAAATATTAAATGTTGAGAAAGCAAGACTTGATAGAATATTAGGCAACGAAGAAATAAAGTCAATGATTACAGCTTTTGGTACAGGTATTCATGAGGATTTTAATATTGAAAAATTAAGATACCATAAAATTGTGCTTATGACAGATGCCGATGTTGATGGTGCTCATATTACTACTCTTTTATTGACATTTATATTTAGATTTATGCCAAAGCTTATTGAAGATGGATATGTGTATTTGGCTCAGCCTCCTCTTTATAAGCTTGAAAAGGGTAAAAAGACTGTATATGCATATTCTGATGAGGAAAGAGATGCTATTATTCAAGAGATGGGTTCAGATGGTATGAAACCTATTCAAAGATATAAAGGTCTTGGTGAAATGGATGCTTCTCAGCTTTGGGAAACTACAATGGATCCTGAGAAACGTATTTTAGTCCAGGTAACTATTGAAGATGCAAGGCTTGCAGATGAAATATTTGATAAGCTTATGGGTGATAATGTTGAACCAAGACGTGAGTTTATTCAGCAGGAAGCAAAATATGCAACATTAGATGTATAAGAGGTAATATATTATGGATGAAAATAATAAAACACAATATGATAAAATAGTCACTGCAGAGATTTCTCAGACAATGAAATCATCTTACATTGACTATGCAATGAGTGTTATTGTTGCTAGAGCACTGCCTGATGTACGTGATGGTTTAAAACCTGTTCATAGAAGAATACTTTATTCAATGAATGAAATGGGTCTTGCACCTAATAAGGCACACAAAAAATCAGCAAGAATTACTGGTGATACAATGGGTAAGTATCATCCACATGGTGATGCAGCAATATATGATGCTCTTGTAAGATTAGCACAAGATTTCTCAATGAGATATCCTCTTGTTGACGGACATGGAAATTTTGGATCAATAGATGGTTATCCTGCAGCGGCAGCAAGGTATACAGAAGCAAGACTTGCTAAAATAAGTCTTGAAATGCTTGCAGATATTGATAAAGATACTGTTGATTTTATACCAAACTACGACGGTGATTTTCTTGAGCCTACAGTTTTACCTTCAAGAATACCTAATTTACTTGTTAATGGTTCAAGTGGTATTGCTGTTGGTATGGCAACAAATATTCCGCCACATAATCTTTCAGAAGTTATAGATGGGCTTATTAAGATTATTGATAACAGACTTTTAGAAAAAAGAGATACTGATATTGATGAATTATGTGAAATTATTAAAGGTCCGGATTTTCCTACAGGAGGAAATATACTTGGCAAAGCAGGTATTTTAAGTGCCTATAGGACAGGAAGAGGCAGAATTAAGTTAAGAGCTCAAGCTGAAATTATAACAAAGCCGAATGGCAGAGAAGAAATACTCATTACTGAAATTCCTTATCAAGTAAATAAATCAAGAATGATTGAAGGTATTGCTGAACTTGTAAAGGATAAGAGAGTTGAAGGTATTTCAGGTATACAGGACAGTACAAATGACAGAAATGGTATACACATTTTAATTGAAGTTAAAAAGGATGCTTCAGCTGAAATTGTACTTAATAATCTTTATAAGTATTCACAGCTTCAAGAAAATTACAGTATTAATTTTCTTGCCATAGTAGATGGTATTCCTAAAGTACTTAATATAAAGGAAATGCTTGAATATTACCTTAAATTCCAGGAAGAAGTTGTAACAAGAAGAACAAGATTTGATCTTAAAAAAGCTCTTGAAAGAATGCATATCTTAGAAGGCTTTATAAAGGCTCTTGATAATATTGATGAAGTTATTTCGATACTCAGAGGTTCTCAGACAACTGCTGAGGCTAAAGTAAGACTTATTGAACGTTTTGAATTTACTGATATTCAGGTTAATGCAATTTGTGAAATGAGATTCAGAAGTCTGGTTGGTATGGAAAGAGAAAAACTTGACAATGAATATGCTGAACTTACAAGACTTTCTGAGGAATGGAAAGCAATACTTGCTGATGAAAATAAGCTTTTTGAAGTTATTAAGTCAGAGATGATTGAAACAAAGAAAAAGTATGGTGATGAAAGACGTACAAGTCTTATAGATGATATGGGTGAAATTGATATGGAGGATATTATATCTGATGATATGTCAGTTATTACAATGACCCATTTAAACTATGTAAAAAGAATACCTTTAGACACTTACAGAGCACAACATAGGGGAGGCAAAGGTATAATTGGACTTCAGATGAGAGAGGAAGATTATGTAAGGCAGTTATTTGTAAGTTCAAATCATAGTTATATATTATTCTTTACAAATAAAGGAAAAGTATATAGAAAGAAAACATGGGAAATACCTGAAGCCGGAAGAAATGCGAAAGGAACTCCTATTATAAATCTTCTTGAGCTTGATAAAGATGAGGAAATATCAGCTGTTATACCGGTTAAAAATTTCAAGGAAAATGAATACCTTGTGATGATGACAAAATACGGTATAATTAAGAAAACACCTGCAGAATATTTTAATAACATCAGGCGTGGAGGACTTATTGCAGTTAATTTAAGGGACAATGATGAGCTTATTTCTGTTTTTGTAACTACAGGTAATGATGATATTTTTGCAGCAACAAGAAATGGTATTAGTATTAGATTTAAAGAATCTGATGTAAGACCTATGGGAAGAACAGCTACAGGCGTTAAAGCTATAAATCTTAGTGATGAGGACTTTGTTATTGGTGCAGGAGTTATTGATAATGAGTGCAAGATACTTCTTGTTACGGATAAGGGCTTTGGAAAATGTACATCATATGACCATTACAGAGTTCAAAGCAGAGGCGGAAAAGGTCTTAAAACTTATAAAATAACTGAGAAAACCGGTAATTTAAGAGGTTTGGCTATTGTTAAAGATAATGAAGAACTCATTATGGTAACAAGTGAAGGTGTAGTTATTAGAATTAAGGTTAAAGATATTTCAACTGTGGGCAGAATAGCACAGGGTGTAAAGCTTGTTAATTTAAATGAAGGTGTATCTGTAATAAGTATGGATAAAATTGATGAGCAATATATTGATGAAGAGGAAAAAGAAGAAATAGAAGAGTAGTTTATTTTTTGTCAATATTGATTTAAAGTCTGATTTGATATAATTTCAAATCAGACTTTTTTATACAACATAATTGCATATATAGTTAAAAATCAGAATATTTTACACTATATATAGTATTAATGTCGAAATTTTTTAATTGCCAAATTTTTCATCTTTTGGTATAATTTAAAAAGTAAAGGGTGATTATTTTGCAATGTATTGATAAGTTTAGTATAATAAATACTGAAAAATATAAGTTATATATAAGTTTATTAAAAAATGAATATAGTTATTCAATAGTAGGCATACTTAAAGAAGATAATGATATAATTGAATATTGTGAGACAATAGATATGGCAGATTATAGTGATATGCTAAAAATATATAATATCTTTAAGGATAATATAGTGTTTCCAAGTCACTTTTATAATGTTATGGATGACATTTTAAAATAGTCAGAAAAAATAAAAAAAAGTAAAAAAAATGCTTGACAAA
>CAJKOJ010000079.1 GCA_905201505.1 uncultured Eubacteriales bacterium
GTATTAATTTAATTATATGAATATATGAAAAAATAATTTATTAAAGGAAGACTTTTGTATATAAAAGTCTTTCTTTTTTTAGTTTATATGTTTAACTTATTGATTAATTTTTTTTGTAGTGATATAATAAAATAAATATATGGATAAAGGAGGGCGTTATATGAACAATAAAAAAATTAACAGAATAATATATTTTGTAATGCTGCCCTTCCTTATTGTAGCTTTAGTTTTGACAACGATTATTATTCTTTCTGCTCAGAAAATTAATTTAGACAATGAAATAAGTGAAATTGTGACAAAAGATTTAGAGGTATGTACAGATAACAAAATATCTGTCTTTAATTTAATTATAAATAAAGCTGAAGAATCTCTTGTTACTATTAATTCAATGGTTAATTCAGGTGAACTGTTATCAGACAAAAGCATACTTAATTATGCCAATGCTATTGATAAAACAAACATATGTGCATATTTTTACAAAAACAAAGAAACTTTGGAAAGTGAAAAACGCTCATATTACATATCAGGTATAGCTGCTGAAAAAATAAATGAGGCAATGGATGGAAAAACAGCGGTTACAGGTATACAAAAAAATATTGGAACTGATGAAGAATTTTTTGAAATATATATGCCGAATATTGTAGATAATGAATTTAAAGGGATAGCAATTGCAAGGGTATATATGAACAGAATATTTAGCGGAATTGAAAAGACGGGATTTTTGGAAAATGTTGCTGAAGTTATAACTGATGACTATGGCAAAATAATATATGAAAGTGCAGAAAGCCGTGAATTAATTGACAATAATATTCTTGATCTGAAGTCTGACAGTAGATTTGAAAATATACTAAAAAATAACAATGAAAAAGTTGGCTTTGATGAAAAATTAGGGGCTTATGTTGTTATCAAAGATATGGGAATTAATAATTGGAGGTTTGTAAGCACTGTTTGGCCTGATGATGTAAGATTTACTTTTACTAATATTTTTAAAAATATTATTATAATTGGAGTAAGCCTTATAGCTTTTACATTAATGTACTCTGTGTTTTTATTCAGTCTTATCTTAAGACAAAGAAAGAAAGCTTACAATATAGAAAGAAAGTATGTTATGCTTGAGCACTTTACGGATACTATATTGTTTGAGTATGATATTAATAAAGATGTATTGGATTTCACACCTAATGCAAAGGAGAGCCTGTCTTTAAATAAAACAAGAATAAGAAATGTATCAAAAGTGACAAGGTTTAATACAAAATTGCTTTATCCCGATGATTTGGACAATTTAAAAAATCTATATAATAAAGAAATTGAAAATGAAAATAATATTCAAATCAGGTTATTGTTGAAAAGCGGAGAATATGGATGGTTCAATTGTTCAATTAAAGTTGTGAAAGACAAAAAGGGAAATTTGAATAAAATATTAGGTAAACTTATGGACATAACAGATGAGAGAGCCAGACAATTAGATTTGGAAGAAAAGGCGAACAGAGACGTATTGACCGGTATATATAATAAATACGGAGAAAAAGTAATTGGTAATATTTTAAAAGCGGTTAAGGTAGGTACATTTATGATGATAGACTTGGATGATTTTAAGTCTGTAAATGATACTTATGGGCATAAAGCCGGAGACCTTGCACTTGTAAAGGTTGCTGACATTTTGAAAAGTGTCTTCAGGTCTGCTGATGTTGTTGCGAGAACCGGCGGAGACGAATTTATTGCCTTTATGAAAGGAGTAAACAATACAAATATTGCTATAGAAAGAGCCAAAGAAATATTAAGCGAAATGGAAAAGCCTATTTTTATAGAAGGTGTGGAAGTGAATATTTCATGCAGTATTGGTATTGCGTTTTCACCAAGTGACGGAACTACTGTATCTGAACTTTATGCTGCAGCAGACAGGGCTATGTACCAAATAAAAAATAGAAGTAAGAGCAGCTATGCAATATATAGACATGGTGCTGATGAGTAATATGATAACTTAGGTGTTTAAACAGAAATATTAATTACATATATGATTTATGTATGTAAACTAGAATTATAGACAAACAGAGAGGTGTAAAGATTGCACCTCTTTTTTGTGTATAAATTACCTTTGCATTAGTATAAAGTATATGTTATAATTGCTATGTTAATATGAGGTAATTATATTTGCGGAGGATAATAAAGTGGAGAGAAATAACAATGTTTCTGCTGAAGAGCTTAAAAGACAGCAGGAATTTATGGAAAAGATAAAAGAAATAAATGAAGAATTTTACAATAAAAACGGCAGAAGAAAGAAAATGCATATTACAACATTTGGCTGCCAGATGAATGCTCATGATTCTGAAAAGCTTCTTGGTATGTTAAAGGAAATGGGGTATGAAGAGGCGGCTGAGGAAAAAGATGCAGATTTTATTATATACAATACTTGTTGTGTGAGAGAAAATGCCGAAAACAAAGTGTATGGGAATTTAGGTTATTTAAAACATCAGAAAAAGGAAAATCCTGATATGAAAATTGCTTTATGCGGGTGTATGATGCAGCAGGATATTGTGCTTCAGACTATAAAAGATAAGTATAAGCACGTTGATATTGTTTTTGGTACATTTAATTTGTACAAGCTTGCTGAGCTTATGTACATAAATATGGAAACTAAATCACCTGTATTTGATATATGGCAGGAACATGGCGAAATAGTTGAAGATTTGCCTACTATAAGACATTTTAAATACAAGGCAAGTGTAAATATAATGTTTGGCTGTAATAATTTTTGCTCTTACTGTATTGTGCCGTATGTGAGAGGAAGAGAGAGAAGCCGCTGCTCATACGATATTATAAATGAGATTAAAGCTCTTGCAGCTGATGGTGTAAAAGAAATTACACTTCTTGGTCAGAATGTAAACAGTTATGGAAAAGGACTTGAAGAAAATATTACATTTGCAAAGCTTTTAAGAATGGTAAATGAGATTGACGGAATTGAGCGAATACGATTTATGACTTCACATCCAAAGGATTTGAGTGATGAACTTATTTATGCAATGAGAGACTGTGGTAAGGTTTGTAACCACATTCATTTGCCTTTCCAAGCAGGAAACAATGAAATATTAAATAAAATGAACAGACGCTATACTAAGGAGCATTATCTTGACTTAGTTGCAAAGATAAGAAAGGAAATACCAGATGTTGCTATAACAACTGACATTATAGTGGGATTCCCGGGGGAAACAGCCGAGCAGGTAGACGATACTATTGATGTAATAAATAAGGCAAGGTTTAACGGTGCATTTACATTTATATATTCAAAAAGAACAGGTACACCTGCTGCTATAATGGAAAATCAAGTCCCTGAAAAAGAGGTTAAGGCTAACTTTAACAGAGTGCTTGAAGCTCTTAATCCTATTATATATGAACTTAATTGTAAAAAGGTTGGAAAAGTATACAAGGTTATGGCTGATGATGTAAGCACTAGTGATGACAGCTTTATTACAGGCAGGCTTGAGGATAATTCACTTGTACATTTTAAAGGTGACAAATCAATGATTGGCGGCATTTTTGATGTTAAGATTACAGACTGCAAAACTTTTTATCTGATTGGTGAGATAGTATAAAATGAAAAGGATTACAGCTTTATTTTTATTTTTTATATGTATATTGTCGTTTAATGTTTATGGTGCTGAAAGTATAAATGTAATTGTTGACGGAATAAACATATCATTTAGTGATGCTACGCCTCAGGTAATCAGCGGCAGAACAATGGTACCTGTAAGAGCTATATTTGAGGCTATAGGTGCAGATGTAATTTGGGAATCTGAAGAAGAGAAGATAACAGCTGTCAAGGGAAAAGATACACTTATAATGACATTAAACAGCCGTATAATTTATACAAATGGCAGCAGGTCAGAAATGGACTGTGAACCTGAAGTTATTAATGGCAGAACATTTATACCTGCAAGATATGCTGTTGAAGCTTTTGGCTATAGTGTGAGCTGGAACAGTGAAAATAAGAGCGTCATTATAAAAAGCGGCGGGAATGATGTCAGAGTGCATTTTATTGATGTTGGACAGGGTGATTGCACTATAATTGATGACAATGGTCATTGCATGGTAATTGACGGAGGAGAAAGTGAAAACGGTGATAAAATTGTAAACTATATTAAGGGTCTTGGTATAAATGAAATAGACTATATAATAGCAACGCATCCCCATGCTGACCATATCGGAGGTCTATGTAATGTTATAAGCTCTTTTAAGGTTAGTAACATTATTATGCCTGATGCTGTTTCTTCATCAAAGGCATTTGAAAATTTGCTGAGTGCTGCTGAAAAAAGTAATGCTGAAGTTATAAAAGCTGAGGCCGGAAATAAATATAAGCTGGGACTTTCGGAATTTACCGTTATTGGTCCTGTAAAGCCTGATGAAAACCTAAATAACAATTCTGTTGTTATAAAACTTGTGTATGGAAATAACAGTATTTTATTTACCGGGGATGCAGAAAAAGAAGAAGAAAATGATATTATAAATGCCGGGGCTGATATTTCCTCTGAAGTTTTAAAAGTTGGGCATCACGGCAGTACAACTTCAACAAGCGATGAGTTTGTTAACAAAGCAAATCCAAGGTATGCTGTGATATGTGTTGGTAAAAATAACAGTTACTCTCATCCGTCATCAGATATAATTACAAAACTTGAGAAATTGGGAGTGAGCATATACAGAACTGATACAATGGGAAATATAGATATGACCCTTGACGGGAATAATGTCAGTGTTGTAACGTATAGAGAGAAGAGCACAATAAACATTGCAGAAGGAGTGAAATATGTACTAAATACATTAAGTAAAAAAGTGCATAAACCAAACTGCAGTGCTGTAAGTAAAATAAGTGATAAAAACAGAGTGAGCTACAGCGGTGATTTAGATGAACTTATAGAAGAAGGGTATAGTGCATGCGGAATATGCAGACCTTTCTAAAGGAAGTGTAATGATGTATATAATTGACAGAATTGAAGAAGGTTTTGCTGTAATATATGATGATGATAAAATTATAAATATTATGGCTGATGAAATAAAGGGAAACGTAAGAGAAGGGGCTGTTTTAGTTAAAGGGGAAAATGGGTTTATTGTTGATGATGAGGAAACTCAAAAAAGATTTGATGATGCAAGAAAAAGGCTTGATAAGTTGTTTGGGAGATAATTTGAAATTTTATGTGCTAAAGTTTATCCTATATATTTTAAAAGAATGGTTTCTGCCGTTCTTTTTTTGTATAATAAATCATACAAGAGGTAATATACTAAGACAAATAAAAATATAATTGACTTTTGATATGTAATCTAGTATAATTGTTTAGATTGATAGTAGGGTTACTATGCAAATTTTTATAAGGAGCGATTTATAATGGCTGAGGAGAAGAAAATAATTTTAACCAGTGCCGGTTTGGCAAATTTGGAAGAAGAGTTGGAGAACCTTAAGGTTGTAAGACGTAAAGAAGTTGCAGCCAAGATTAAGGAAGCCAGAGCACAGGGTGACTTATCAGAAAATGCTGAATATGATGCTGCTAAAGAAGAGCAGGCTGAAATAGAGGCTAGAATTGCTACAATTGAAAAAATGTTCAGAAACGTTGAGATAATTGACGAAGATGAGCTTAACACAGGCAAGGTAAATCTTGGAAACAAGGTTACTGTATATGATGAAGAATTTGAAGAAGAAATTACTTATACTATTGTAGGACCTGCAGAAGCCGATCCTGCCGGAATGAAACTGTCAAATGAATCACCTCTGGGTATGGCTCTTATGGGTCACAGTGTTGGTGATGTTGTTGAAAATAATGCACCTGATGGTGTTTTGAAGTTTAAGATAATAGAAATTCAGTAATAGGGAGATTTGATTATGGCAGACAATCAGAATAAACAGCCTTTAGAGGGCAAAGCCCTTAATGAGCTTTTAAAGGTAAGAAGAGAAAAGCTTGCTAATCTTCAGGAAATGGACAGAGATCCGTTTAAAATTGTAAAGGCTGACGTTAAAGAGCACAGTATGCAGATAAAAGACAATTATGAAGAGTTTGAGGGCAAGGAAGTTGCTATCGGCGGAAGAATTGTAAGCAAGAGAGTAATGGGTAAAGCAAGTTTTTGTGACATTCAGGACAGAGATGGTAAAATACAGTGCTATGTTACAAGAGATAATTTAGGTGAAGATGAATACAAGCTGTTTAAAAAGCTTGATATTGGTGATATTGTATCTGTTAAGGGTACTGTTTTTAAGACAAAAATGGAGGAAATTTCTGTTTCTGCAACAGAGGTTGTACTTTTGTCAAAGAGTTTGCAGATTTTGCCTGAAAAATTCCATGGGTTAAAAGACCCAGACTTAAGATACAGACAGAGATATGTAGATTTAATTGTAAATCCAGAGACTAAGAGAAACTTTATAATAAGAAGTGCTGTTATAAGAACTGTAAGAAATTATCTTGATAATTTAGACTTTTTAGAAGTTGAAACTCCTATTTTACAGACAATACCTGGAGGTGCTTCTGCAAGACCTTTTATTACTCATCACAATACCCTTGATATTGATATGTATATGAGAATTGCTCTTGAGCTCCCACTTAAAAGACTTATTGTAGGCGGACTTGAAAGGGTATATGAAATAGGAAGGGTATTCAGAAATGAGGGTATGGATCCAAGCCATAATCCTGAATTTACTTTACTTGAACTTTATCAGGCTTATACTGATTATTATGGTATGATGGATATTACTGAAGGTATAATAAAGGAAGTTGCTGAAAAGGTTGCCGGCAGTGATAAAATTGTATATCAGGGAGTTGAGCTTGATTTCAGCAAGCCTTTTGAGAGGATAACAATGCTTGATGCTGTTAAAAAGTATACAGGTGTTGATTTTGATGAAATTCATACTCTTGAAGAGGCTAGAGCTGTTGCTAAAGAACATAATGTTGAATTTGAAGAGAGACATGAAAAGGGCGACATTCTTAACTTATTCTTTGAAGAATTTGTTGAAGATAAATTAATTCAGCCTACCTTCCTTATGGATCACCCTGTTGAAATTTCTCCTCTTACAAAGAGAAAGCCGGATAAGCCAGACTATACAGAAAGATTTGAACTCTTTATATGCGGTCATGAGTATGCAAATGCTTACAGTGAGTTAAATGACCCAATTGACCAGAGAAAGAGGTTTGAACGTCAGGAGGAGTTAAGAGCAAAGGGCGATGAAGAGGCAAATATGATTGATGAGGACTTTATGCTTGCTCTTGAGTACGGTATGGCACCTACTGGCGGTATGGGAATGGGCATTGACAGACTTGTAATGTTATTTACAGATGCAAGTACTATAAGAGATATTCTTTTGTTCCCAACTATGAAGCCTATTAAGAATAATACTGAGGAATAGTATATATCATTTCAACTTAACATAAAGAAAATTTAAAAGTCAAAGATATTAAATACACCTTAAATGTTAGCAGAAAACATT
>CAJKOJ010000080.1 GCA_905201505.1 uncultured Eubacteriales bacterium
GGTATGCCGGAATGATTACATCTGTTTGCACTGTATTCATAATTTTCTCCTGTCCAGAAAGGACCACCCGTTACTGGATGGTCCTTCTTCTAATTGATTATTTCTTTTTTTTCAATATAAAAATATGTATAATTTCTTATTTTTAATTTTTCAGTGATAATCATCTTTTCTGTCACAACATATTCCATATCTTTTAAATGAACACTTTTTCTGACCTTACATTTATAATATATACAAATATTTTACCCCTTTAATTAAAAAGTGAAGCACACTGACTTTAAATATATCAAAAAGACGGCGTGATATCCACGCCGCCCATTTATTTATTAAAAAATGTTACCCAATCTTATTACTGTAACAATTATATCTGTAAATGTATATCCATCATCATTTATAACAAAACGTAGATTTCCGCCGCCCTTTAATCCTACTGCTATGTCAAATCCAAGAGATTCTGTTTCACCCGCACAATTAAAATTATGACTTGTAACAGCTCCTCTTACAGCCTTATTATCATAATAAAGCTGTACTTTTACTGTGCTTGGAACCACTGTTCCTCTTCTTATTCCCGCAATTCCATGAAATGAAATCTGATATATTCCGTCTTCATTTATTTTGATATCCCTGCTATTTGCTGTATGACTTATATTTTTTCCAAAAACTAAAGTGTTTACAGCAAAAGTTAATGCGGTATCTTCATCAGTTGTTTGCATACAGTCATTTATTGTAACAAGCACATCTGATGCCATACATCTGCCCGTTGCTCCTGTTGCTCCTGTTGCTCCTCTTGGACCTGTGGCCCCTGTTGGACCTGTTGCTCCTGACGGGCCTGTGGCTCCTGTTGCTCCTCTTGAACCTGTGTCACCTTTTGGACCTGTTGGACCTGTTGGGCCTGTTGCTCCTGTTGGACCTGTTGCTCCTGTTGGACCTCCTGCAGGTCCTGTTGCTCCTCTTGGTCCCTGCGGACCTTGTGGACCCTGTGGACCTTGCGGACCCTGTGCACCTTGTATACCCCTTGGTCCCTGTGCACCTGTGGCTCCTGTGGCTCCTGTTGAACCCGGCTGTCCTGCACGTCCAGGGCACCCCCTTGGACCCATAGGTCCGGTAGGTCCTTTGCAGCAATTACAGCAGCGGGATTTTTCCTTCTTTGTTCCAATATTCCTGTTTTCAGAAAAATCATATTGCTCATTTTGTTCACCATCACATGAGCTTCTATGATTATTCTTATTTAAATAATCATAAAACAAAGTATCCTCTCCCTTCAGTTTATTAGGCTAATAATATATAAGCCTAATACATAATATGAATGTCAAATAAAATCGGTGATTGGAGGATAGAAAAACTATGTCATAATTTTTGTAATTTTTTAAATTTATTTCAACAAATTTTTAAAGTATTTTTGATTAAATTTTACAGCTTCATCATCAGGCTTAACAGCCATAGAGAGTTTATGGTATTTAAATGCCTCATCATACAGTCCCAGTTTGTCATAACATACACAAAGCTGAATATATGGGATATAATCATAACAATCTCTTTGTATAAATCCACCGCTGTCCTCATTTAATTTAGAATTCAAAGCTTGCTTATACCAAAATACAGCCTGATTATAAGCCTGCCTTTTAATCATAATTTTGCCGATTTCACAGCATATTTCAGCCCTTGGATTATCAAATGTAAAACTGTAAAACAATATTGCAAGCCTTTCCTTTTCCATATTAAGCTTTTCATAACAATATGACAACTGCATACAGGCGTCTATTTTATTTTCAACCCAACCCTCAGGTTCATTAATAAAATCAATAAAAATATCCACAGCCTCTTTATACCGTTCGTGATAATAAAGCTCTCTAGCATAATAATACTTATGCCTTGCTTCTAAAACTTCACCTCTTTTAAGCATATTTTCATAAATATTTATATTTCTGTCAGGGTTTCCCCTTCCCTCCTTTCTATGCTCAATTTCAATAGGCAGACTTATTACATTTCCCTGAGGTGTAACTGTCTCATGTACTTTACCCTCCCACCTATATCCACACCCGTTTTTTATAAGTCTTTCTCTGTAGAAAGAAAATGTCGGTTTTCCCTTATTATCAAAGCCTGTCACATATTTCATCATTACCATATCAACACTCTTATCTAAAGTCCCCTTAAGTTTTAAAAGTTCCTTTTGACTTTTTTCAGAAACTAAATCATCAGCATCAAGCCACATCCAATAATCCATACTTGCCCTTTGACAGGCAAAATTCCTTGCAGCAGAAAAGTCCTGTATCCACTTAAAATCAAACACAAGATTTGTATATTTTTTAGCTATTTCCTTTGTTTTATCTATAGAACCTGTATCAACAATTATAATTTCATCTGCAACATTTTTCATTGATTCAAGCACACGTGAAAGTACTGCTTCCTCATTTTTTACAATCATACACAAACTAATTGTTATCATATTTATCTCCTTATAAAAAATAAAAGCCAAATTATATACTTCTGAAAGTATATCTTTGGCTTTTTATATCACACTTCAATATATTTCTTAACAAATTCTCTTTGTTTAACAATTTCATCCAGCTTATTTTTAACACCTGATGGTACAAAGTTCTTTGATGTTCTGAAAAAGTCTTCCATAGTACTTACAAATCTATGGGGATATTCAAGTACAACTCTTAAAACCTCATAGTCAAAAGCAGAAATAGCTGTATATCTTGAATATTTATTAAGAACTTCATCAAGGCTCAAATAATCCATATTGTGCTGATGACTGTAAAAACAATTTTTTCTTATATATCTTCTTACAAAAAATGCAATATCCTCAATGTAGTTAAGGTATTTCATATTGTCCCAGTCTATTATATAAGTTCTTCCCTTTTTATATATAATATTGCCCTCTTTAAGTCCGCTGTGGCAATAGGTTGACACCTTGCCGTAGTCAAGCTCTTCAAGCTTTTCTGTAAGTTCAAGACATCTCTCAATCAGTTCTCTGAAAACAATTAATGTTTCCTTATCCCAGTATTTATTTCCTTTTTGACTTAAGAGTTTTTTTATTCTTTCCAGTGCCTTTGCCTTGCTGTAGTACATAGAAATAGTAGCATTATTCTCACTTGCTACAGAGAGCATTTCTTCACCCATAAGCCTTAATCCTTTATGTAACCTGCCAATATCATTTAAAGCAACACTTACTTGTGTATTGTTCATGAAATCAAGCTCATTTGAACCGAAAAATCTTGTCACCACATAAGTTTTGCCATCTTCCTCATAATAAGGCTGCCCCTCTGAGGTTACACAATAGGAATCTATATTATGAATGCCGTAATCAAAAAGACACTCCTTTACCTTATGAATTTCATTAATTTTGTTTGGTTTAGGTCTGGCAGCAGACAAAGAATAAGCACCCTTTGCACAGTTAAGAACATAATAATAACGGCATTTATAAATATTAAGAGGCACAATATTAAATTTTTTTGCAATTTCAGCTATATTTTCATACATAAAAATCACCTCCTGCAGATTAAGTAAGCTAATTTTTGCCTTTTTGCATACTCTGCACTTTAAGGTATGCTTCTATACGCAATCTGCAAAAAACAAATTGCTGCAGCTGTTTAAAAGCTGCATATAATGCCTTGGCAAAATACCACGGCATCTTATCTTGGAAATAGATTTACCTTTTTCCTCCGATAAATTATTTTATGTATCAGAAGTGATTATTATGAAAATATTTAATAAACTACCAACTCAAAATTTATATACTGTTTACTGGCAAATACTTGTTTCATTTATTATATCTTTAATTTTCTCAATAGTTTCATCTATATTAATGTTACTTACATTTATTATAATATCAGCACATTTGTTATATAAGGGCTCTCTTTCCTCCATCAACGCCGCAATTTTCTGCTCTTTTCCGCTTCCGGCAAGAAGTGGTCTTGAATTGTCATACCTCAGATTAAAAGCAATCTGTTTAGGCGTAGATTTCAGATATAATATTACACCGCCTTTTTTCAGATAATTTACATTTTCATCACTTTTAATTACTCCCCCGCCTGTTGCAATTATTTTGCTCTTAGGTTCTGAAAATCTTATACAAAGATCTTTTTCAAGCTGTCTGAAGTATTCTTCACCCTTTGTTTTAAAAATCTCATTTATAGAAATTCCTTCTTTCTTTTCTATAAAGTCATCCATATCTACAAACTCTCTTTTTAAAACCTTTGAAAGCTTTTTACCCACACTTGTTTTACCGCTTCCCATAAAACCTATGAGAACTATATTTTTTTCCATTTAACAACTCTCCCTGAAATACTTGCTTAATTTATTACATAAATTCTCCTGAAGCCTTTTATCATACTTTTCATCAAACCATATCTCCTCTGCAGCAACAGCCTGATATACAAGCATACTAAATCCATTCAGTGTTTTTGCTCCCTGTTCTCTTGCTTCTTTTAAAAGCCTGGTTTCCCATGGAGTATATATTGCGTCAAAAACAAACTCAACACACTTGTCTTTATAAAAACTTTTATCCTCAATTGGGCTTAATCCGGTCTTATCACCAAATCCCACAGTTGTAGAGTTTATTACTATGTCGCAGTTTTCAATATTGTATATATCTTTTATTGATATTGCTTCAATTTCACAGTTATAATAAGCTGAAATACTTTTGGCAAGTCTCTTTGCCTTATCTACACTTCTGTTTGCAATAATAAGCTTTTTACAGCCCTCATCACAAGCCATAACAGCACAAGCATTTCCTGCACCGCCGGCTCCAAGCAAAAGCACTGTTTTACCTTTTATGTCATATCCCTTATTTTTTATAGCATATCCGACGCCAATTACATCAGTATTATACCCCACATATCCGTCATCAGTATACTTCAATGTATTGACAGCACCTATTGCCCTTGCTCTTTTATCAATATCACAGAGCAAATCCATAACAGCCACCTTATGAGGTACGGTTACATTAATACCTCTTATTCCAAGACAATAAGCCCCCTTAACTGCTCCCTGTAAGCAGTCTGGTTCTACCTCCATCGCAGTATATATAAAATCCTTGCCTGTAATTTCCGCCATAGTATTATGTATAACGGGACTGAAACTGTGTTTTACAGGACAGCCTATAACAGTAAACACAGAAGTTGTTCCCTTTACTTTGCTGAATATATCACTCATTTCTTACCCTCACTTTTTAAATACATATTAACTATAATTCTTTCAAATGGTCTTTTAGGTGCAGTAATAAGCTCATCTTTCGGGCTGACTTGCTTTACTAACACTGAATAAGCACCTGCCTTGTTCCCGCACCATACATCGGTAAAAATCTGATCCCCGACTATCATTGTCTTGCAGGCTAATGAGCCCATTTTTTCCATTATTTCATTAAATCCTCTTACTCCGGGTTTTTTAGCCCTAAAAACATAAGGAATATTTACAGGAGCACAAAATGTCTTGCTTCTGATTTCCTTGCTGTTTGAAAGCACTCCGATTTTAATTCCATTTGCCATAAGCTCATTAAAGTACTTTGTCAGCTTTTCATCAGGCACCTTTATCCAATAAGGCACCAATGTATTATCTATATCAAATATAATTGTATCAAGTTCAAGTTTTCTCAGCTTGTCCGCTGTAATCTCAAATACTGAGGATAAATATTCCTTAGGATAGAGAAATTCAAACATTATATCACCTCTTATATAAGCCTACAACAAATTTTCATTTTTGTAAATACCTATTTATAATATCATATATAATTTTAATACTGATTATCTAACATACTGTTCTGCCCGGCAGACAAAGTTAGGTTTTAATTTATATCCACTCTTTTAAACAAAAAAAGAGCAAAACCCTTAATCAGGTTATGCTCCGTTAAATTATGTTGTAAAGACATTTCTTATTTACTTTAAATTATCAAGCTTCAGTATACTGCCGCAAAAAATTGCACTGACAGAAACTATTTATAAAAATTTACTTGCACTATATCCTACACATGTATTTCTGGACATAGTTTTTGCCCTGTAAAGAGCCTTATCAGCCTGATTTATTAAATTCTCACATTCCTTTATGTTTCTTATAAGCCCTTCAGAAAAACCTATACTTACTGTAACAACGCCATAAGGAGAATATTCTGCTGGAATTTCAAGGTTTCTGACTATTTTTAAAAGTTCATTGGCAATTTCCCTCAGTTTGAAATTGGAATGTACATTAGATATAGCAATAAACTCTTCACCGCCATATCTGTAAAATCTCATGTCATTGCTATTTCCATACTTTACAAAACATCTTCCAATTCTTTTAAGACACTCGTCACCAATCTCATGTCCATACGTGTCATTAAGCTTTTTAAACCAGTCAATATCTATCATTATAGCCCCGATAAAATTACTCTCACTGGTATTTTCAATTAAATCCTGAAACAACTTTCTTCTGTTAAACATACCGGTAAGCTGGTCCGTGTATCTCTGTTCTGATAATTTCAGCAAGTTGTTAAAATGCTTTAATCTTATACCTTTAAGTATTTCACCTAAGTATATGCCCATTATTGCAAAACATATAAAGTTAGTAACATCTATCTCTGCTATACTTTTTTCTTTAACCATTATTGAAACCGTAACAGAAATAACACACATAATAGCAACAAATCCGTCTATACGCCAGCTAATATCTGTAATAACTAATGGTACTATCAAAAAAACCGAAATAAGTACAGTCGCCATATAATTTGAATAAGCAATATTAAATTTTAATCCAATCATAAAATATCCTATGCCTAAAATATATGACAGCCATAATGAATATCCTGATAAAATTACTTTTTCTATGACTACAAGTGTCGCAGCAAATAAAATACCTGTTATGTACAAATTTCTGTTTGATGAAAGTCCCCCAACAAACATACTGGCAATAAGTAAAGCAGTGTACAAAACAGTCATTATGTATACGGCACTGAAAAACATTTTTTCATTTGCATCTGAAATTTTTTCAGCATTATTTATATAATCCTTTTTACAAAACCTTGTTGTATCAATCTTACTCATTACCTTCTTGACTAATCGGTTAAACATAGCTGATCCCCACTCTACAATTTACACCTACATTTTTAATAATAACATATTTATAAATTTAAATCAATAATACTTTTATATTCAAAAACATTTTTTACATTTTTAATAATAATTCAATTCAATTTTTGTTCACATTTCCTATAAATT
>CAJKOJ010000081.1 GCA_905201505.1 uncultured Eubacteriales bacterium
ATTATGTTAAATATGGTAAAAAATTAAATGTATATAATAAATAAAAGAAATCTAGTACTATATAATTAAATTATATAGTCAATAAAATGTAAATAAAAAATTGGTTTGTTATTTATGCTAATGCGTATATGGTTTAAATTTGATTGTATAAGTTAATATTTTAGGATTACAAAGGAGGACGTTCTTTATGAGAAAAACAACATTTTTGGGAGTATTGGTAGTGCTTCTGCTTTTTGGCACAGTATTTGCAAGTGCAAGCACAAATAATGAAAGAATATGGGATTTTGATGATCAGATATTTTCATCAGTTTGGACAAGTTTTTATATTGAAAAGGATACAGAAGTAAATGGACTAACGCTTGGAAATGGTTTGGAAAAAAACCAGAGTAAAAGAAAAATGAGAAATTTGTGGCATAACATGTCAGTATATACTCCGGAGGGCGGAAGTAAAACAAAAGGATTTTTAAAATTTTATGTAAGCGGTAATACAGATATACATATAACCGGTGCATCAAAAGATAATAATAATGCAAGAAAGCTTACAATTTATTCAGAAGCTGACGGAAGCAGTAGTTATATTGATATGAAAGACTATGATGACTATAAATATGAGTACAGAGGTAAAGCAGGGTATATATATTTATATACTGAAGGCGGCGGCGTAAGAATTTTTGGTGTTGCAGCAAAGAATTATGACCCTGCAGAATATGCTCCAATGGCTGAAAATGAAAAAAAAGAATGGGACTTTAAAGATTATTACAGATCTGATTTTATTAAGTCTAATACTGTAATGGATGGTCTAACTGTAGCTGCGACAGAAAATAAAAATGTCGAAATGGGAATGAACTATAATAAAAAAACAGTATATGGAAAATTATATGACGGATTTCTTAATTTAAAGGGAACAGGAAATGCCGACAGCAGATATATAAGTTTTTCAGTACCTGAAAACTCAGATATTTATATTACAGCAAGATCAAGTGATGGAGCATCTGAAAGGTATTTGATAGCAAGAAACAAATATTATGGTATTACTGATACAGATATGGAAAAAGAGGTTATTGATAAGATAGTAAATGGATATGGGGATGAAAATGATTATAACACGTTTTTAAGAGTAAACGGAGAAATAAATACATATAAAATAAGTTACTACGGAAAGGGCGATGAATTTTATCTGTATTCTTATGATTCCGGAATAAAGCTTTATAACATTACTATTGTGCCTCGTATAAATAAAACAACAGCAAATAAAGTATGGGATATAAGCGGAAATGGCAGCTTTGCCGTAGGTTCATACAATGACACCAAAATTGATAGTTTGAGGCTATGCAATGTAAATGTTGAACAATGCAATATAGGAGGATATAATAAAAGACTTTCTATCAGAAGTGGTATACAAAATGATGCAAAGGGAATCAAATTTAACGTTTCTGACAGTTCACAGACCAGAGGGCAGAGAGTAAAAAGGACAATAACCATTAAGGCCAGTGGAGAATCAGATGGAGCACAGCTTATATTGGTTAATTCTGAAAACTATCTTATAGGAATGGCTAAAGTAAGTAAGGATATAGGTGAATATAAATTTGAATATACGGGTTCTTATGATGAACTTTGCATATATGGCTATTATAATGAAAATGTAAGTTCAATGAGACTGTATATTTACAGTTTGGATAACGGAGTTATTTCTGCAAATTCAGGTCCAGAGGATACTGAAAAAACTATAAGTGTGGTTAAAGGACAGAAGTACAGATATTTCCTAACTTGTAATAATATAAAGGATATATCTGCATTGAAGTACAAAATAAATTACAATGACAGTGCAATATCAATTAAAAAGTTAGGAGAAAATCCTACGGTTTATTATGATAATGGTTTATATTATGACAGCTGCATAAAAGAGGTATTAAACGAAAACGGTGTGCTTACATTTAAAATGAACAATGCTAATAAAAATTGGTCGGGAATTTTATGTCCTATTGAATTTGAGGCAAAGAGCACAGGAAATACTACAATTAGAATTATAGCAGAAGTTATGTAAAAAAGAGGAGGCGAAAAATATATGAGTAAAAAATGTATAGTAAGAAAAATAGCTGTGTTTATTCTTGCAATAATATTTTCTGAAAATGTAATAGCAGACACACATATAGATAAAACAAATTTTGTACCTGAAAAAAGTGTTGAATTAATTGACGGTGAGCATACAGAATCTGCAGCGGAGGGATACGCTGAGAGTGAAGAGATTGCATCACCGTCAGCTGTAGAAGTAAATAAAGATTTTTCAGCTGTTAATGCAGATGAGGTTCTCTCTGATGCTGCTATTGACTATGAGCTTGAGACAGATGGCATACCTGATTATGCTTTGAGTGCCGCAATGAGCAATTCGGCATATTCAGCACTTGATGAAAGCTCAAAGTTTTATCTTAATAGATATATTGGTGTAAGAGAAGATACAATGACAGTGTGTGAAAATAATGGACTTGTAATTTCAGATTCAATTCCTTTTGCACTGCTTATGCAAAGATTGAATATTGATTTTAGTCAGGCAACAGATATGATGATAGAATATAGGAGCCAGACTAAAGCCCTGGATGAGGCTATGAATTACAGAGAAAAAGCATACGGAATAGGATTTTTGTCACAAGAGGAATTTATGCCTGAATTGACAGGACTTATTATTGAGGGTTACAGTACAGAGGAAGTTATCAACAGTTTTGCTGTAGCTTATTGCACAGGCAATGATGTGAAAGATTTACTTACAGGAGAAAAAATTGCAATTGAAAACAATACTGAGGTATTTGAAAACACATTGGAGAGAACTGTGCCAATGGGTGCTGAATTTGGCATTGGTTTGTTTAGTGATAAAAATGTAAGTGAAGTTACGGATGAAAGCATATTAAATATAGCAAACGAGAACTCTGTTCATGCAGACTATATTGCAGATTATATGGAAGAGAATGATCTGACTGTTGAGGATATGCAAAAGCAAATATCTGCTGCAAGGGTTGAACTTGGTATTGATGATGAAAGTTTATCAGAAGATAACAATGGAGGAATTCAGCTTTTTAGTGAAGAAGCCGGTGAAGTTATTAATGAATTGGGTATGGATTTGGATTATAAAGAAGGTCCATTTAGTTTCAGAAAAAGTATGATTGACAGTGTTGACACTTCTTCCGGATCACTTTCTTATACTGATAATATTGCAAGTATTCCGGGATTAAATGGCTTGGACTTTAATTTAAGCTTAATTTATCATTCAAAGAATAATTATGCTTCAGCTGTAGATAAAAGAATAAATGTAGGGCGTAACTGGCAGTTTTCACTACCATATTTAACAACAAAAAGCGGCAGTAATATAACTGCTGTAAGACAGAATAACAATATTGTTGTTGATATGATACCTATGTATGTGGTTTTAGCAGACGGAAGCAAGTATTCAATAGACGATGCTGAAAAAACACAAGGCCGCAGACTTATGTATTGTCAGGATGATGATATGTATTTAAACTATGATTTAAATTCAAAGGGTGGCACAGATTCATTTTTTGAACTTACTCACTTAGATGGTACAAATGACTATTTTGATAAAAACGGACGTTGGATAAAAACTATAAACAGATTTGGTAACAGTATTCAAGTAAGTGAATATTCTAGTGTAAATAATACTGATAAGCTGGTAATACAGGACACATTAGAGAGAAAAATTACAATAACAACTGTAAAGACCTCAACAGGCTATAATCAGACAATATTACTTCCGGGCAGCAGAACTATAGAATATACATACGAAACAGTTACTCCTCAGGGAGCAGGTACAAGAACAATATTGACACAAAAAAAGGAAATGGCAGATGCGTCAAAGAGTTTATATACCAAATATAATTATGAATGTATAAATCCTGACACCGGAAAAGCAACTACAAATGCTTTACTTTCATCAATTACGTTTCCTACAGGAATGGTTAGCCATTATGAGTATGTTTGGTGCAACAAGTATAAACTTGAACCGTATGTATTTCAGGCTAAAGCTGACGGCAAGCTTAGTTATTATATGAGAATAAGTGTAAGAAAATATGCGAATGATGATCCAAGGGTAGAACAAAAATGGATAAGTGTTAATGGTGTTAATAAGAACATAGAAAAGTACAGTTATTCTATTGATAATTATTCATATAAAAATGGTGATGTAATTATTCCAGATTTTAAACCATCATCAGATGAAATTTATGGCGAGTATGTTGGTTTTGTAAAAGATGAATCTTATGAAGCAAGGTGTAAAGAAAAAATAGACAGAGCCAGAGAAATTTTAAATGAAGATAACAGCTCAAGTTTTTCATCTGTGAGTAAGCTATCAACACTTAACGGAGCGGAGAAAAACCATAGTGATTATGCGTTTGACGAATATGGAAGAAATATATCAATTAAGACGTATGAAAATGGTAATTTATATTCAAACATAATTAAAAGATATACCAATGAATATCAGCAGTATCCATTTAGTACAACAACTTATGCAGAAAATACATATATAAGAGAAGAAGTTGGCTATGTTGCAGGAATTAGCTATGAGAAAACTATAAAAGATATTAATGATAATATAGTTTACCATGAAAAAACCAATTATGACTATATAAGGTCAACTAAGTCAAATTATGGTTTGCCGAAAAATTCTGTATGTGATATAAATGGAAGTCAGAGTACTGTAACCGATTATACAACTACTGATAACGGAAGAGTTATAGGAGAGGAAAAAACATATTTACAATCAGGAAGTACAAAGACACTGAAAGCAAGAACAATATATACATATAACAGTTCAATGCCGGGCAGATTGAGCCAGCAAAAAAATTATGTTAATTCCACAAACTATGTTACTACTTCGTATACATATAACAACAGTAATGCAGCACCAATATCACAGGAATATAATGATGGGACAACAGGTTATAAGACAAGCTATGAGTATGATGCTGTAGGTAGGATTAAGAAGGTTACTTCTCCGATGGGCTTTACAACAGTTTATGAATATGATAAAATTGGTAATATAACAAAAGAAACTTTTAATGGGGGAACTTTGAGTACAGTAAAGTCTGTTGCATACGACTATACAGGCAATACAATTACAGCTACAAATGAAAATGGAAAGAGAATTAAATATACTTATGACCAGGCGGGAAATCCGACTTCTGTTCTAGATGTAGAAAATAATAATAATCCTCTTGAAAAGTATACATATGATGCATATATGCGTCCTGTTACACAAATATCAGGAGCAGCAACAACAACATTAACATACGATAACAGGGACAGAGTAACATCAAAGGTAACAAACGGAGGAGGCAATAAGCTTGCACAGGAAAACTATACCTATACAAGTGATGGGGTAAGTTCAACAGTAGTGACTAATGTTGCAGGAGATGCAAATACCAGTGGATACAGTACATCTGTTAAAACTGATATGCTTGGAAGAACATCTGAAGAAATAAACAGACAGGGTGGTGTAACAACATATACACTTGATATGGCAGGCAATATTACAAAGGTTGTACCGCCAAGAGTATACGGGGATTACAGTATAAGCTATACTTATGACCATGCAGGAAACATTCTTACAGAGACAGAGACAGGAGTAAGAGTAGATACAGCAACAAAGAGCTATGAATATGATATGCTTGGAAGAGTTACAGGCGTTGTTGACGGTATGGGTAAAAAGACTACATACAGCTACTGTAGCACAAATTGGGTAAAGGAAATAAAGACACCTTTTAACGGTTCAAGTTATGGTTTAATGTCATATCAGTATGACAAGGCGGGAAATGTAATACAGGAAAGCGTCAAGGTTTCTTCAGCTGCGTCAAGGATTACAGATTATAAATATGATCCGCTTAATAGAGTGACAGAATCAAAGATAAATGGTGTAACAACAACATATCAATATGACAAAGCAGGCAATATGATAAATCAGAGTATGGCAAACGGTACACAAACAGTAAGCTATGCTTATGACCAGCTTAACAGACCTATAAGATATACTGACGGACTGGGAATGACAGAGAGCTATGTATATAACAATTACGGCGATATGACCTCAAAGAAGGACAGAAACGGTATAACAACAAACTATACATACGACGCTCTTCACAGAAAGACCAAAGAAAGTGTAACAAAAGACGGAAAGACAAGTACAAACAGCTTTGTATATGGACTGACAGGACAGCTTGTAAGTGAGACAAATGGAAAATTTGCTAAAAGTTACAAGTATTATAAAGATAATTCAGGATTATACTCAGATGAATTTTTCACATTAGATGGTGCAGAATACAGGATAAGAAGACTGTATAATGGTGCAGATCAATTAAAATATGTTCAGTGTTTTAAATCAGGAATGAAAAATTCAATATATACAAAGAATTATAATTTTGATTCAAAGGGCAGAATTTATACGTTCGGCAGTCAGTCAGCATCAGAATATGGTGACAGTACCAATTACAGTTATAATGCCAACTATACATACGACAAGAATGACAACATAACAAGTGTAAAGGTAAATAACGGACTTGAAACAACATACAGCTATAATGATGCAAATATGCTGACAGCCCTGGTGAACAAAAAGAGCACAACAACAATATCAAGCTATAGCTACAGTTATAACTTAGACGGAAATATAAGCCGCAAAACAGAAAACGGAAAAACAACAGACTATATATATGACGGCACAGGAAGGCTTTCAAATGAAAAGATTACGAAAGGAACAGCTGTTACAAATATGTCGTATTCTTATGATATGGCAGGGAACAGAAGTTATCTTACAGTAACAGGAAGTGAGAATTACGTAACAAGTTACAGCTATGACAAGAATAACAGACTGCTGAAGGAAAGCAAGAGAAAGAACGGAGCATCTTATGCTGATTTAACATTATATACTTATGACAATAACGGAAATCAGATAAGAAAGGACAAGAGCAAAGACGACCTGACAGGAATTCCAAGTATGGGTTTCTTTTCAGAAAAGGAAAACAGCGGCTATGGATATGAAAAGTTTGCATACAATGGATTCAATCAAATGACAAAGTATGAAAACGAGAAGAACAACATAGCTGAATATGATTATTTATCAAACGGACTGAGGCTTTC
>CAJKOJ010000082.1 GCA_905201505.1 uncultured Eubacteriales bacterium
TATTCTTGACAATTTACTTTAAATAAAAGTGTAACCAATCATTGACACTTTAACATTTTTTTATCATTTACTTCCCATCATTAACTTGAACAGAAGCCTTTTATATGTTAAAATAATATTCAATGCCAATGAAGTTATTGACAAATTAAAATATATATGTAATAATCATAGTAAAATAATAGGAATTGTTTGTGATTGAAAGGAGGAAAAAATGTCTATTGTAAAAATACAGAACCTCTCCAAAACCTTTAATACCAAAAATGGAGACATAAACGCTCTTAAAGATATAAATTTAGATATAGAACAAGGCGATATATTTGGTATAATAGGTTTAAGCGGTGCAGGCAAATCAACTCTTGTAAGATGTATAAATTTTCTTGAACATCCTACAGAAGGTACTGTTTATTTTGAGGACAAGTCTCTTAACAGCCTTACAAAAAAGGAACTGCTTAAAGTCAGACAGTCAATGGGTATGATTTTTCAGAATTTTAATTTACTTGAACAGAGAAATGCCCTTAAGAACATTTGCTACCCCCTTGAAATAGCGGGAGTACCTAAAGCACAGGCAGAAAAACGTGCAAAAGAACTTTTAAAGATTGTAGGACTTGAAGACAGGGAAAAATCATATCCTGCACAACTATCAGGTGGTCAGAAGCAAAGAGTAGCAATAGCAAGAGCACTTGCTACAGAGCCTAAAATTCTCCTTTGTGATGAAGCAACATCAGCTCTTGACCCTACAACAACACAGTCAATACTTGACCTTTTAAGAGAAATAAACAAAACAATGAATGTTACAGTCATTATTATTACTCATGAAATGAGTGTAATAGAAAAAATATGTAACAAAGTTGCAGTTATTGACAACAGCAGGATTGTAGAATGCGGCGATGTTAAAGAAATATTTACAAACCCTCAATCCGATATGGCACGACAGCTCATTATTCCAAAAGACAGCATTATTCGCACACTTAAATCAGGCAGATATTTCAGAATAGTATTTGACAGTACAACAACACACAGACCAATATTATCTGAAATTACTCTTGAGTGCAATTACCCCATTAATCTGATTTATGCAGATTCCATTGAAATGCTCAAGGATAATGCCATAGGTGAAATGGTGATTGAAAAAACAGGCGATACTGAAATTGATAATAAGATAAAAGCCTATCTTAATAAAAATAATATACGCTATGAGGAGGCTTCAAAATAATGTTTAAACTATGTTTACTATCCTTAGAGCTTTCAAAATACTCCGGCGAAATAGGAATGGGAATACTTGAAACTTTATATATGACAATAGTTTCAACAGTCATTGCCTATATTATAGGGCTTCCTTTAGGTATACTTCTCTCTATAACAGACAAGGAAGGAATATGCCCATGTAAAACTTTTAATGCTGTTGGCGGCTTTATAGTCAATGTATTAAGGTCAATTCCCTTTATAATACTTTTGATTGCTATTATACCTTTTACAAGACTTATTGTAGGTCAGGCAATAGGCTCTACAGCTACAATTGTTCCTCTTGTTATTTCTGCTTTTCCATTTGTAGCAAGAATGGTGGAATCTTCTATTAAAGAGGTTGATGCAGGAATAATTGAAGCGGCCGAATCTATGGGCACACCTACATTTAAAATTATTACAAAGGTTCTTATTCCTGAGGCAAAGCCATCGCTTATTGTTGGAAGTACCATTGCAGTTACAACTATTCTTGGTTATTCTACAATGGCTGGCTTTACTGGCGGAGGCGGTTTAGGTGCTATTGCTATTAACTACGGCTATTACCGCTACAATACGCCTGTAATGTTTATAACAGTTGTATTCCTTGTTATAATAGTACAAATTTTTCAGGAACTTGGTATGAGAGTTACAAGACGTACAGATAAAAGAATTAAATAATACAGGCTCTGCCTGAACATAAGAAAGAGAGGAAAACACAATGAAAAAATTATTTACAATTTTATGTACAGCATTAATTTCAACAGCCCTTTTATCAGGCTGTAATTCATCAACTCCTGCTGAGAGCAATGGAAATACAGATACAGCGGCAAGTACAATTACAGTTGCCGCAACACCTGCTCCTCATGCAGAAATTCTACAGGTTGCAAAAGAAGTTCTTGCAGAACAGGGTATAAACCTTGAAATAAAAGAATTTAATGACTATGTTATTCCTAACACAGCTACAGAAAGCAGTGAAGTTGACGCTAACTATTTTCAGCATAAGCCATACTTGGATGACTTTAACGAGAAGAACGGTTCTCACCTAGTATCTGTTGCCGCAATTCACTATGAACCATTCGGTATTTATGCAGGTAAAACTTCATCTCTTGAAGAAATCAAAGACGGTGCAAAAGTTTCTGTTCCTAATGACACAACAAATGAAGCAAGAGCTTTACTTCTTCTTGAAGCTCAAGGTCTTATTAAACTTAAAGAAGGTGCAGGACTTACAGCTACAAAGCTGGACATTGTAGAAAATCCAAAGAATCTTAATATTCAGGAAATTGAAGCTGCACAGCTTGCAAGAACATTAGCTGATGTTGACCTTGCCGTTATTAATGGTAACTACGCAATTCAGGCAGGTTTAAATGTTTCAGACGCACTTGCAATTGAAACTCAGGATTCTGAAGCTGCACAGACCTATGCAAATATTGTTGCAGTCAAAGAAGGCAATGAAAATAATGACAATATAAAAGCCCTTGTTGCAGCTCTTGAAAGCGATAAAGTTAAGCAGTTTATGGAAGAAAAATATCAGGGTGCTGTAGTACCTATGTTCTAATTAAATATTATTAAGTATAACAGGAAATATTAAAAATATTTCCTGTTATTTTTTTGCGTATATAAAATTAATTTTCTGAATATAATTTATAAAAAAGCAGGGAGTAATTTTATGGAAAACATAAACAAAAAAACACTTATTAAGTCAATACTTATTCCCGTTATACTGGGATTTTTATCTTTTTTATTAAGCAAAGGCGGTCTCACAGTCTATCGTATGCTTGAAAAACCGCCTCTTACGCCTCCTGACTTTATTTTTCCAATAGTCTGGACAATTCTTTATGTACTTATGGGTATATCCTCATATATCGTCTATACCTCAGACAATCCATACAAAGACCGGGCACTTACAATTTATGGAGTACAGCTGTTTTTTAACTTTTTTTGGAGTATAATATTCTTTGGTTTTTCTCAATATTTTGTTGCATTTATTTGGCTCGTATTATTAATTATAGCTATAATAGCTATGATATATACTTTTTACAAAGTTAATCCCGTTGCAGCATATTTACAGATACCTTATCTTATATGGTGTATTTTTGCGGCTTATCTGAATTTATCAATATATTTATTAAATAAATAAAATAATGCCTTTGTACTGAAACATTACTTCAGTACAAAGGCATTATCAATTTTCTTATAAATAATAAATTTGCTTTGTATGTCATTTTAATAAAAGTTTTTTAATATTTGCTTTCTAACACTGTATTACTTCTTACTTTTCTTTAAAAATGGTGCTCTCCATGACAATTTTTCATTTAAACAGCCTGTTACCATATTACTTGGAGTTATTCCATACAAAATCGGAGTTAAAAAAGCTATTATTATTCCATCAGCAGCTTTTAATACAAAACTGCCCCACATACACGCAAACACTTGCGGAATACCATTATTTAAAGCCTTCTCGTAAAAAAATCTTTCCCAATTACTGTCAGGTACTCCATTTGTCACCCACATAGTTAAAAAGGTTGCCGCAATAGTTCCAAATACAACAAAATATATTACAGCCTTAGGCATTTTTTTTAAACTGATGTACCCGTTTTTCCTGAGTGTAACACCAAATGATAATGCAGCAACCGCACTTATAAGGTAATAAACCAGTGAATGTACACCATATATTGCTGCTGACTGAAAAAAATTAGTTGCAAAGCCAACTAAAAGTCCCGCTGCAGGTTCGAGCATTACAGCTGCATAAACAGTTCCTACAGAATCCATCCACATAGGCAAATGATAAACATGAGCAACATAATAGAGTGAAAAATTCAGAACAACACTTATTAACATTATAATTATGTAATTACGTATTTTATTATTCTCCATCATACTATTTCTCCTCCATCTTCGCAGCAGCCGCCTCTTTTTCAGACTGAACTATTTGTTCTTTCTCCATTTTTTCTCTGGCAGCCGCCTCCAGGTCTTTATTAAGTTCATCCATAAATCCTGCTGTTACAACACCTGCAGGCATTGCAATTACAGCTACGCCAAAGAAGGAAGAAATCATACTGATAAACTTACCTATTTGTGTACAGGGATAAATATCGCCATATCCTACAGTTGTCAATGCTGTAGTTGCCCAGTATAACGCATCATAAAAAGATGGAAAATTTTCTGCAGGTTCATGCACAAACATTACCAGAGCTGATATAAATATATATACAACAGCTATAGCCAATACTGACATCAAAGTTTTATATTGGTTTTTAAATACATTTGCAACACGTCTGCAGCTTTTGGAGTACTGAAATACTTTTGCAAGCCTTAGCAGCCTTAAAATCATAAAACTGCCAGGAAGCAGTCCGAGAGACGGCAGCAATCCAAGAATATCCATTATCGCCATTGGTGTAACAGGATATACAATAAAAGCAAAAGGAGAATTTGTCTTTAATTTATAATCCTCTGTCATCCACCTCATTATATAATCCAGGAATAATAAATATACGGTAACTGTCTCAAGCATTGCCATCTGCGGCGGTGCATTACGAAACATTAAAGGTAAAATGCTTATAATTGAAACTAGCATAATATACCAGTCATATAACTTACTTATTTTATCTCCCTTTTCAGCTATTGAAATAATAGAATAAATACGTTTTCTCATTATTTCCCCTCTTCCTTTTTCTCTTTAACACTTACATCAGAGGCAATTTCAACTGAACTTTTATTTAATTTTTCATCCTCTTTCCTTTTGTTCAGCTTTTCCTGAGCCTTATCTTTAAGTTCATCACTTTTATTTACAAACGCCTCATCACCGGCTGTATCAACAATAGCAAATTTAGGCAGTTCCTTTTTAAATCCACAGGCCTTTGCCCAGCTATCAGGTATAATTTTCATTATACCATATATAACTAATGCAATTACAAGTTTATCCAAAAGGGCAATCAGCAAAAAACCCAGGAAATTAGCCCATGCCCCTCCTATATATATTGCTTCAAGCCTTGCAGAAACAGCTGTACGCAAAAAGTTACCGGCATATGTACCTCCAAAAAAGGCAAAGTTAATTGGAGTAATTAATGCTGCCTCAACAAAAGCCGTAATACCTATTGTAAAAACAACACTCTTAAAATTACTGAAAAATCCAAGTCTTACAATAGTACCGAATAAAACGGCAATAGCTGCCATTAAAGCAGTAAATACAGCTTTTGCCAACAAATTTGTAGGATCTATAAACATTACAGTCACATTATATAATACAGCAATAATGGCACCATAAAGCGGCCCGTTTACGCAGGCACCAAATAAAGGACCAAGTCCATCAAGCCAAACCGGTATTACCATACTGTCCGTAATAAAAAACTTAATAAATAAGTTAATTATTACTATTACGGGAATTACTATAACTTTTCTCAAATCCCATTTTATATTCATTAAATTTGTTTTATATTCCTTCATAGCAATCAGCCTCCTATCTGTATTTTATTATTAAGCCATATATGCAGACATAGGCATCAGTATATGTCCGAGCAAAACCATAAAAATTACCGTAAAAGTAATAATTCTGCCATATAAAACAGCAAACCTGTTATCGTTATACTTATTTCTTATTCTGTTTATATTTATGATTGTAAGTGCCCCAACCAAAATTGTAAATATACCCCATATATTTACATATTCAAGTAAACCTGTATGCAGGGCATCAGGCAGTAAATTTGCACCTACTGCAATATTTGTAACAGTACCGAATAATGCTGCAGGTATCATACCTAATGGGTCAACCCTATGAAACGTACATAAAATCATAGTAATAAATACCCATAAAGATGTACCCACAAGAGCAATAAAACATTTTAAATAAGCACCGAAACTATCACGGTTTAACTCCATCTGTGTCATAAACTCTGATGTAGCAAGTGCCTCTTTTATTCCCGGTTCACCGTATGTAGTATTATATACATTTGTATAATTGGCACAATCTGACCTTAGCAAATCATATCCGGCTATACTTAGATTTGGATTTACAGCACAGTTTTCCATATCCCCCTCAAGCACTACTCTTTCTATTGAATAGTCAGGTTCAATATAAAATCTAAGCTGATGTGATTCAAGTGGAAAACGCTTTGTCCAGAAATTTTTAAATACGCTTACATCAAGGGTAGCAACCTGATAGTGTTCACCGTTAATCACTTCATCCTTCATAACATTTAATTTGTTGACAGTACCGTTGTATACATGAAAATTATTTATCATATCAAGGTCATCATCGCCTGTCCATTTAAACCATACTTTAGTAACAACACGGTAGCTGCTGCTTTTCATATTGATTTCTTTAAGTGTTTCAACATACGTTCCGACCTTTACATGTGTTGCATTTTTACTTATTTGTGTAATATGTTCCGGTACCTGTGCATCATCATTCATCGCATTTTGCCAGTAATATTCTTCAGCCGCCTTGTCATTATATAAGTCCCAGCAAGTATAAGTTAAATACACACCGCCAAATATAATAACAGCTAAAAACCAAAAAAGAAGTTTTCTTCCCTGCCATTTTTGAAATGTTTTCTTCTCCATATCCTATCCTCCAAACAATTTTTTTACATTGTAATATTATAATTCGACTATTTTTTTATAAATATTACAAAAAATGCTATATATTTATAATATAATAA
>CAJKOJ010000083.1 GCA_905201505.1 uncultured Eubacteriales bacterium
CTGCACATTGTTTTAGATATTTAACCTGTCTACTTGACAGGGGGCATATCATATTCAACTTAACGGCTTTAAAAATCTCCTATGTATTCTATTAATAAAGTACATTGTTATATAACTAATTAAAACAGGCTGTTTTGCTTTCAGCAATCCAATTCACTTCTGCTCCCAAAGCCTCGCCCAAAACTCTGAATGGCACAAACATTCTTCCGTTTTTTATTTCAGGTATCACACCATTTGGAATAATTCTTTCTTTTCCGCTCTCACTCATTATGTTTGAACCCGCCGTAAAATTAATGACCTTTCCATTATAGCTTATAATGGCAGTTTTAGTATCTGCGTCCCATGCTACAATATTGTCACTTCCATTACCCCTGTATCCGTCAGCCAAAGCTATGCTTACAGCTCTTAACGGTATCAGCACTGAACCTGTACCTGCTTGTATATATGGCTTATCATCTATTATTTGCTCTGTACCATTTACAACCATTATGCTTCTTCCCACAGATACTTCAACTTTATTATTACTGTATCTTTCTGCAGAAGAAATATCTTTCTTTTCCTCTGTAGTGACCTCAGTTGTCGCTTCTGTTGTTATATTTTTACTCTGATTAAAAATATAATTTCCGTAGCTCAAGGACTTGTCATTAATTGCACCTGTCATTTTAAATCTTATAGGTCCGTCTTCTTTTACATATACAGGCAAAGGAATTTCATAGTATGGCTCCTCCTTTGAATTGTTGAAGTCAGCAAGTGACTTATTTGCATAAGTATCAGGAATACCGCAAAGAGAAACCCTTATATTATAATCATCTATCCTTGTTATTTTATAAGGTACACGAGAAACAGGACCTGCTGACATTGCATCGTAAAACCCGTCTTTGCCATTCCATTTATAGTTTTTATATCCTGAATACTGGTAACTTACCCCTCTGCCTTTAAAACCAATATCATCAGACTTTCCTGTTCCGTTTATAACACTTTCAGATAATACTACTGCATTTTCAAATTCAATTTCAACATAAGCACCTGTCGCAACTTCATTATTTGGTTCAATTATCAAATTTGCAGATACTGCTTCTCCTGCTTTTTTTAATATTCCCTTTTCATCTACCATATTTCTTGAACCTGCAAAGACTGAGTTATGTATAGCCAGCACCATTACTAATGTAAATAATATTTTTTTCATAATTACCACCTTTAATAATTTAAGAGGTGCTGCATAATTAATACAGCACCTGAAAATACACCTAAATATTAATTAAAATATGCTGTCTTTGTTTCACTGTCCCAGCTCACTTCTGCACCTAAAGCCTCACCAAGAGCTCTGAAAGGCACAAACATTCTGCTGTTTGTAATTTCAGCTTTTACCCCGTTAGCCATTTTAATAGACTTTCCGTTTACATAAACTAAATCGGAACCAACTGTAAACCTAACCTCGTTGCCATTATATGTAATAACGGCAGTCTTTGTTTCACTGTCCCACTTTACACAGTCTGGATTTCCTATAACACCCTGACTTACAGCTCTTAATGGAATCATTGTAGAACTTGACTGGCTCTGTATATAAGCCGGTGCATCAATAAATATTTTCATCCCGTTTACAATAATGTCATCAGCACCAATTTGCACCTCAACCTTATTTTCAAGTTTACTGTTTGATGCATTATCATTTTTTACTTCCTCTGTTGTTGTCTCAGTGGTTGTCTCAGTAGCTGCTAAAGTCGTAGATACTGCCAAGCTGGAATTTATATCAGCTCCTCCTGTACTGCTTATAGATGTTCCATTGCCGTCAATTTCTGCAGTTACCTCTGCATCTTTATCTGAATCTGCATATATAACAAGAGGTATTGAATAGTAAGGTGTCCTTGTAGAACCGTTTACATTTTTTAAAGAATCACCAACATAAATATCAGGCAAATTCATCAAAAATACTTCTATCTGTACATCATTCATCCTTCTTATGTAATATGGCAGTTTACCGCTGTTAGTATAAGGAACAACTTCTCCAAAACTCTTTTTACCATCCCATGTTACTCCGTTTTCATTATACTGGTAACCCCCCGCTTTATATCCGGGTTCCTTTGTATTATTACTTGTACCGTCAATTACATCCTGTGAAAATACAGTAGCATTTGTAAATGTAATTATAATTGATGCTCCTGTTTCAACCTCAGAATGAGGAGTAATTTCATAAGAAGCTGACGCAAGAGATGTTCCGTCTTTTACATGCTGTATTTTTGTCACATTATTAGTTGACGCAGCAAATGCCGCTACTGAATTAAAAGCAATCATCATCGATAAAACAAAAAATAATTTTTTCATAGTATTATCTCCTTTCAGAATTTAATTTCCTTATCAATAAATACAATATTTTCATCTTTTTTCATTTCTGCCTTGTTACCTGTTAAATTTACTATATTTTCTCTCAGTTTGTTTTCTTTCCCCCTCTCACTTAATACAACAAATTCTACTTTATCAGTATAAACTGTATCCTCTAAAATATGACCTCCGTTCAGCACCTCATATTGTACTTTCCCCGCCATTGTATAGTCAACTGTAAAATACTGCCTTATGTGTGGAATTCTTTCAATAAGTCCCGCCGCTTCAAGTCCTGCCTTTGCAGCAGAACTGTAAGCTCTTACAAGACCCCCTGTACCAAGAAGAGTACCGCCGAAATACCTTGTTACAACAACTATAGTATTCTTAATATCTTTTCCTCTAAGCACATCTAATATAGGCATACCTGCTGTACCCCCAGGTTCCCCGTCATCAGAATACCTTTGTATCTGATTTCTTTCACCCAGTTGATAAGCATAACAATTATGTCTTGCATCCCAATATTTTTTCTTTATTTCTTCTATATAAGCAGCAGCTTCACCCTCAGATATTACAGGCTTTACATTAGCTATAAATCTGGACTTTTTCTCAACAATCTCCGCTGAACCAAATTCTTTTACTGTAGTATACCTTTCTGTCATCACATCACCTTTAACGTATTGTATAATATTCCCTGTTAGCCCCAGCCAAAAAGTTTAGCAAGCAAAACATTCATAATAACGTTATTATCATAGAGAACTTTTCCTATTATAGAATTGTCAACAGCTGTTATGACATCTGCAAAAAACGGTGCAGCAATAAATAATGTTGATACTGCCATTACAGACCATACAAAAACAATTCCCCAGAAAAATCCAAGCACAGCACCTCCAAGACCATTTATCTGTCTGATAACAGGCAGCTTTACCGCCAACTGCAAAGTACCGGACGCCGCCTTAATTAAAATAAGTATAACTGCAAAAACCAAAACACTTATAACAATATTTAATATAATATTGGCAATATATCCTGCTATATATTCCTGAAGACTTTTTACACCTAAAAGCTCATATATAACAGAGTTATTGTTATCTACAAGCATACTTTTTAGCCCCTCAGGCAGCATCAATGAATCAATTGCAGCAATCTGCCCTGAACCATTTTCAACAGCAAGACTGTCCAAATTCATTACTCCATATATAAATTCCCTTATTCCGTCAAATATAAATGTTTTTCTTATAATTCCGCTGACAATAGGATAAAGGAAATAAGCTGCAATTATTGAAATAAGCCATGAACAAGATTTTAATATACTTGCTGCAAGACCTTTTCCCGCAAAAATAAATATAAACAATAAAATTATAACTATAATTATAATGTCAATGGTATAATTTATCATACACCCTCCTATTGAGCCTAACTTTGCGTTGACTGAGTAGTTTCATTGTCAGATATATTATTTTCTGTTACAGGTTCCTCTTCCTCCTGCATAGTAACACCTTTTTTCACATCAAGCAGCTGCATTTTTGTAGGAGTAATAAGTATAACTCTGTCCTGAGAATTATAAAACTGCATACTTGTAACATTCTGAATTGCCGAATATCTCCAAAGTTCTCTTCCTCTGGATGTATATGCAATAAATTCTTTATCTGCATTTACTATTGTTCCCTTATTAGAAGCTGTAATACTGTTTACTCTATCATCAATTTGAGCAGAACCTATTTCTCTGCCATTGATATTATACCAATGTACAGTGTTTTCATTAGCAATAGCCTCCTCATCTGTAACAGATACAGATTCACCGTATGCAACTGCTATTTCCTTATTATCAACTATATTAAACGCTGTAACATAATTATCAAAAGTTTTTTCCCATTTTTTATTAAAGGCATTTTTATTTGAACAATCTATACTCATCATTGATTTATCACTTGCAACAATACAATAGCTGTTTGGTAAAAATTTTACAATGCCTGCTATTGCCTCAGGAACTTCAACAGCACTCACAAGTCCGTCACTTGATTCTGTAGATTGTGCCTCTGCTTTTGTTGTATAATAAAACAGTACACTTGATTTAATCTTTATATCATTATAATTTACTAAAGTCATAGAAACCATTGTGCCGTCATCAGAAATATCAATTCCAAGAGGAATTCCGTCTTTTGACGCTCTTGCACACTCGAACATAGCCTCTCCTGTATTAGAATACACATCAACTCTGTAGTCATCTCCAACCTGACATACAACTGCACAGCATCCAATGGGATTTATAGCAAAAGATGTAATGGGACCCGCCGCAGCTATCTGATATAATCTTCCTGTCTTGTCATAAACATTAATAGTCTTACTGTTACTGTCAGCCACAGCCACATAGCCACCGTCACTAAGCATATAAGGAGCAGACATAGTAAATGTGTCTGACCAAAGGGTTTCTCCCTTTTCATCAAGAAAAATCATTCCGTCCTTTGAAACATAGAAAATATTTTCTCCGCTTACATAAAAATCCGCTTTTGAATTCATACTGTATTCTTTTGAAAACATTACTTGTTTTTCACCTATTTTAATTACATTGTTTGCATTAAATACAACTGCAAAAATTAAAAGAATGACTATGGCAATCAAAGCAATTAATGATGTCTTGTTTGCACTTACAAATTTTTTCATACCTTTTTTACTTGGTCTTATGGCTTTTAATTTTTTAATGCCCGGTGCTTTTTTAGGCAGTTTAGTTTTTTTATTTTTTGCTTTTATTACAGCACTTCCGTCTATGACCTTTAAATCAGGTTTTTTTTCACTTTCTTTTTCAGCTGATACATCCTCTGTTTTTTCAGTACCGTCCTCTGTTTTTACATTGGTATTATCTTCTGTTTTTTCAGTTTTTTCTTCCATATCTTTTGATATATTTTCTATAGATTCATTCTTTATATCCTTATCCATATTGTCCTCCATATATAAGACACATTTATACATAATAATTATACCTTTTTTTATCTTCTGTGTAAACATTTTTATTATTAAAAATTCCTTATTAATATCCCTGTAACACATTTAATATCTAAGGCATAAACTACATTAACATTATGGAGGTCTCAATATGAGCTGCTATATAATTGAAGGTGGCAACAGACTAAGCGGAGAGATACAAATAAGCGGAGCAAAAAATGCAGTATTACCAATACTTGCTGCTGCTGCAACACAAAAAGAAAGTACAATAAAAAATATTCCTTTCCTTTCAGATGTTTCCAATGCTTTGCAAATTTTAAAAAATCTGGGCGTAAATATAAAAGCAGAAAACAATACAATTACCACACTTAACAATATCGACAACACCGTACTTGATAAGGACCTTAGTCAGAAAATGAGGTCCTCTGTGTTATTTTTAGGTGCATTGCTCGGCAAATACGGAGAAGTAACTATATATGAACCGGGAGGCTGTCAGCTTGGACAAAGACCTATTGATTTGCATTTATGGGCAATGGAACAGCTTGGAGCTGAAATACTCAAAGAAAACGACCATATAATATGCAAAGGTAAACTTAACGGCTGTGAAATAAATATCCCCATAATATCAGTCGGCGTTACAGAAAATATTATACTTGCAGCAATAAATGCTAAAGGCACTACCATAATTAAAAATGCAGCTAAGGAACCTGAAATAGATGATTTAATAAATTATTTAAATAAATGCGGACACAGTATAAAACGCGAAAAAAATATAATTATAATAGAAGAAAGTCACGGCAATAAATACTGTCAGCACAATGTAATGGCAGACAGAATAGAAACAGCATCATATATAGCAATGGCCGCTGCAACAGGAGGAGAAATATTTTTAAATAATACATCCGCCTGTCATATAAAATTAATTTTATCAATTTTTGAAAAATTAGGGTGTATTATTAAGACAGAAAGTAACAAAATATATATTGATGCACCTTCACGTTTATATTCACTTCCAAAAATAGTAACACGGCCATATCCTTACTTCCCGACTGATATGCAGCCTCAGCTTATGGCTATACTTGCAAAATCAATAGGCAAATGCCATATTGAAGAAACAGTATTTTCTGCCAGAAATAAACATATTCCTGAGCTTAATAAAATGGGAGCAAATATAAAAATAATAGACAGCAATAACTTTGAAATACAAGGTGTCAGACAACTGAAAGGAACAGAGGTTTATGCTAAAGACCTAAGAGGCGGAGCAGCATTAATTACAGCAGCTTTAGGTGCTTGCGGAGAAAGCAGAATTTACGGCACAGAACACATAATGAGAGGATATGAGGCAATTTGCACAAAGATAAGCAGTATAGGAGGAAAAATAAAACTAGTGAAATAATTTAAAACTTTATAAAATTAATTTCCGAGTGTTTTACTATGTGTTAGCTAAAGCTAATAACTTTAAATAATAATTATTATTATTTATTTATGTTTTTATATTGACATATTAT
>CAJKOJ010000084.1 GCA_905201505.1 uncultured Eubacteriales bacterium
AACTTCTGACGTGATAAACTATTTATATATTAAGTTATATGACTTCCTTTATATAATATAATTAATTACGTTTATTATACTAAGGAGTTATTTTTTTACAAATTTTTATTATACATAAGTATATTTTTAAATATTTAACTGAAGTGCATATCTATACAGATGAATATTTATATCAGTTATTTGACTTTTCAGCTTCGGCAGCCTCTGCTTGTTTCATAAGTTCTTCAAACTGTGCCTCTTTTTCAGTATTCTCTTTAGCTTTCTCATCTGCATATATTTCATTTATAGGTATTTCGTCAATAATTGGGTCATTTTCATCAACCGGTGAAATATCAATAAAGCTGTTATTTTCATTAATTGTGGCTGGTTTAGTATCACTATTCCAACTGACTTTTGCGTTTACTGCCTCTCCTACTGCTCTGAGAGGGAGCATAAACTTTCCGTCAATTATTTGCTGAGGAACTTCAGGTGTAACAGATGTATCGTTTACAGTAAATGTCTCTTCACCGTTTGTAAGGGTTATTGTAATTTTTTTCTTAGAATTTGTTAAAGTAGCTGTTTTAGTATTGTTATCCCATTCAGCAGTATAACCCATATACTCAAATACACCTCTTACTGGGACAAGAGTACGACCTTCAACAATAACACCTTTATCAGCAACTAAATTACCATTTGAATACACAGTAACACTATCGGCTGCCATAACCGGAAGTGTGAGCATAGCTGTAGTAATGGCTGTAAGTATAAGTTTTTTCATTTGCAAGACCTCCTATGTTTTTCATACTTATATCATATCAGTTTTAATATATATAGTCAATATATGTGCTGCATATAAAGTAAAATATATAATTATTAATTAAAGGATACTGTTTATGTAATTATACGTAATAAATTAAATAATTTTAAGTTTTGGTAAAAAGTATAAATTATTTAAAATAATTAAATAGGCATAGAATATGTGTTTTTAACTTGTGCTTCATAACTTATACATCTTAAAGTTTATATATTAATTTAAATTATAGTAAAAAATACTTGCGTTGAAGTATATATTGTGATATAATAATATTATTAATAGATATATGGCAAACTAATTGAAAGGTTAGGACGCAAAGCCAAGGGTCTAAGCTCTTTAAATAGAGTAAGATAGCCGGTTGCCTGTTTTATGAACAGAAAAAACTTTGTTTCCCCCAATTATCTTAGATAATTTTCAAAGGTTAGTTGCTGTATTGTAACTTTTTTTTGTGATTTTTTTGAGATTGGGCAACTGAAGTGAGGTAGTTTTGATATTCCTCCCAGTTTTTCATTTCTACCTATCTTGGAATAAAAAAAGTATAATATCTATTTGTTTCGTTGGATATTGAACTTAGCGGACAATATATCTGTTAATATCATAGCTAGTACGGTTTAGCTATGTTGAATATTTTAGCCTATGGCTATCAAAAAAGCTCTCATTCCCCTTTCCACAGAGAGCTTTTTTGTTTGCGTAAATCTTGTTTACAGTAATCATTTAAATATATGAAAATAGTGTTATTGGCAGGAAATAATTACATACTAATATATTTATTTAATTTATACTGTTTTTTTTCAATATCAAATAATTCTAAGAAGGGAATCCCATCTTTATATATCCATTTTTCTAAATATGTCGGGACAATAACAAATAATCGTTCGTTTTTTAATGACGTATACATATTATAGGAATTGTTATAGCATTCTTTATATATTCTTAAAAAGGTTTTATTCTTTGTAGGATGTCCTATATCTTTACATATTCCTTGTATTTGAATATTGTCTATACATAATGCCACTTTGGGATTATTAATGAGCTGATTGTATTTTCTTAATTCTTTATCTGTTTGGAAGTAAAAGAGACCATCAATTTGAATAATGCTCATCATTCTGGAGGTTACCATATCGTTTTCAGATGTAGAAAGTACCATCTTTCTTGCTTTTCCGTATTCAATAAGAAATTTATTATATTTATCTTTAAAAGTATCCATACAGGTTTCTCCTAAGTAAAATTATTTTTTTTATATTTATTATACTGTTTTCTGTATTCTTTTGCAACACACACCCCCTGATTCTAAAATGAAACAGGGGGTATATATAGGCTGAATTATGCAGTTTATTTCCAAGGTTTGTTATTATATAGAATAAGAATATTTATTCAACAAGTTCACTTGCAAATACAAAGTCAACACGGTTTCCTACTTCTTCAAGTACTTCTCTGATTGCGGCAGCAGTAACCTTACCCCCCTCAGCTCCTACATGACCTATAGCAAGGGAGGAGCCTTTTTCTTCGGCTATTTTAATAGCCTTTCTGAGATTTTCTTTTATTTTGTTTTTATCCTGTGTACTGTCTAAAAACACGTCTCGTTTAACTGTGGGGACACCTAGTTCCTTTGCTGTGTCACTTGCAATTGATTTTGCTGTTGTTACGCTGTCAACATAGAACCAGCCTTTTTCTTTTGCTATTTCCAATATTGCAGTCATTTTCTCCTTGTCTTCTGTTATCAGTGAACCCATATGGTTATTAAAGCCTACAGCTTTATTTAATTGTTCAGCGTTTTTAATAAATGTATTTCTGGTTTCTTCTATTGACATATTTCCCAGAATAGGAGTTTCGCCAAGCCAGCTTCTCTTGCCTGTGTGTGCTTCCATTGGCTGATGAAGTATAACTTCTTTACCTGCTTCTATGAGCTTATTCATTTCATTTACACTTTCAGGCATATAGGGCATTACAGCTCCTGTAAATTTAATTGGCAGTTTAAGCATTTCTTCTGTACCTGCTGAATTGTTGCCAAAGTCATCTATTACAATTGCAACCTTTGGCTTTTCTATGTCAGCTACAGACGCTGTTTTAGGTTGTATAAGCCTTATTATTAAAACAAAGAATATTAATAACAGTATAATTTCTGATATTGTGACTAATTTGCCGATTTTCATATTTACACCCCACATTTTTTTTGATACAATTAAAAAAACATTTAAATTATTTGTCATTAAGTTTATAAATATTTAAAGGAGAATTGTTATGAAGTTAATGTTTGCATCAGATATTCATGGTTCACTTTTCTATGCTGAAAAAACAGTAAGTGCATATAATGCTGAAAAGGCTGAAAAGCTTATACTCTTAGGTGATTTATTATATCATGGCCCGAGAAATGACCTTCCGAAGGATTATAATCCAAAAGGTGTTATTACTTTGCTGAATAATATAAAGCAGGAAATATTGGCAGTAAGGGGAAACTGTGAGGCTGAAGTTGACCAAATGGTGCTTGAATTTCCTGTTATGGCTGAATATTGCACTATGTTTGTAGACGGCAGAATGTGGTTTATAACACATGGGCATAAATTTAATACGTCAAACCCTCCTATGCTTAAAAAAGGAGATTTGCTTATTCATGGACATACGCATATTCAGGCAATAGAGGAACAGCCTGATGGTTATATTTATATTAATCCCGGGTCAGCATCTATTCCTAAAAATGACAACAAAAATAGCTATATGATTTATGAGAAAGGTAAATTTATTATAAAGGATTTTGAAGGCAGCACAATAAAGGAGCTTGAACTATAATGGATACACTTATTTTTTCTGTAAATGCAGTAGCCCCTATTATTCTTGTTATTTTGTTGGGATATTTCATACAAAGAATAAATATGGTGCCTGAAAATTTCTTTGTATATGCCAACAAGCTGGTTTTTAATGTTGCCATACCTGTTTACCTGTTTTACAGTGTATATAATATTGAAAATCTTTCGGATATTAATTGGCGTCTTATATTATTTGCTGTTATAATGGTTATATTTATTTGTCTTGCGGCAGCTGTATTTTTTATGATGTATACTAAGGACAGTGGAAAAAGAGGCGTATTGATACAATGTGCCTTTCGTTCAAATTATGCCATTATAGGCATTCCCTTAGCCAAGGCTATGGGAGGAGAATCTGCTCTTGCAACAGCTGCGGTTGTGTCAGCTGTTGGTATACCTACTTTCAATATTCTTGCAGTAATTGTGTTATCTGTTTTCAGTTATGACAACAATGGAAAAAAGACATCATTTGTTGATATACTGAAATCTATATGCAAAAATCCTCTTATTATAGGTGTTGGATGTGCCTTGGTATGTCTTGCTGTAAGAAATTATGTACCATTTACAATAAAAGAAAATTTGCCTTTTATATATGATACAGTTGAGGACGTAGGTTCTTTGGCATCACCTCTTGCACTTATAGTGTTGGGCGGCAGATTTCAGGTATCTGCTGTTAAAGAACTTGCCAGGGATATTACATTTGGTGTATTGTGGCGTCTTATACTTGCTCCTGTTATATGTATGTTTATACTTATGACACTTGCAAACTATGGTATATTTGCTCTTTCAAAAGCAGACTTCCCTGCACTCATTGCTTTTTATGGTTCTCCCGTAGCTGTAAGTTCAGCTATTATGGCTGAGAGTATGAACTGTCACGGAGAACTTGCAAGGCAGCTTGTAATTTGGTGTAATATAGTATCCATATTTACTGTTTTTGCAATTATTGTTGTTTGCAAGTATGCGGGGCTAATTTAGTATTTATTTTAAATTTATGCCTACTACTCCCCCTAAGCCGCCGCCTGCAACAGCCAGCATAAGACTTACAAGTATTTTTGATGAAAGATTGTAGTTTGGAATGAGAAGAAATCCTACAATACACATAATTATAACATAAGACAAACCTGAAATTATACCCCATACAAGACCGCCTTTGTTTGCAGAACCGGCTGTTATTAAACCGCTTAATATACACACAACAGCGGTTGTAATTCTTATTATTGTGCTTATATGTTTTTCACTAAGATCAGTATATGTTATAAGCATAGCGAAAATAAAAAATACAATCATTGTGATTATGTAGCTGATTAATATACCTTTAAAAAGTGCAATGACGGGTGAGCTTTTTGACTTGAACATAAAATACCTCCTTGAATATCTTTTTATATTAAGATATTCAGGGAGGTATAAATTTATGAATAGTTTTACATATTTATTTTTGTCCAGTATCCCCATGCCCAAGGATTGTATATATTCTGAGAGTTGGAGTTCCAAATATAATATTCACCGTCTACATATTTAATATCGCCTGTTTTAATATAGACTTCTTTGCCGTTAAGCTCATCCATATCTTTTTGTGTATAAACCTTTGCATCGGAGGTAATTTGTATCATAGCATATCCCCAGCCAAGACTGTCATTTACTTCTTTACTGTAGTCAGAAAGAAGCAAGTCACTGTCTAATATTCCTGTCCATTGCCTGTTAACACACACAAACACGCCTGATGAATCTGCGTATATTGTTCCGACTTCTACATGGGTTGTGCCATTTTCGCCCTGTATCTGAGAATCTGCTTTTAAAAATTCCCATAAATTATTTGGGTCATTAAAATTATGATCAACTCCTGATGAATCAGTAATTGTAATTCCGTCTGTTGAAGGAAGATTTCCGTCATCAGGTTTATTATCGCCGCCAGATTCATCTCCGCCGCCTTCTTCTCCGGAACCGCCGCCGGACCCGTTGCCGCCAGATTCATCTCCTCCGCCGGGTTCACCGCCGCCGGAACCGTCGGTATCATCACCAAAGCCACCGCCTGTTCCGGGATCTGTTCCGTCATCTATATAAAATTCCCCCTCTTTATAAATAGCTGTTATTGTGTCAGAGTATTTATATCTGAGATAAGATACTATATAGTTGTTGTTTCCTTCAATTTTTTCAATTTCTCCGTCTACCTGTGAAAGATCTTTTGTCTCCTTTTTAGTACCGGCATCAGGCACACGGTTTCCTGTGAGGACATATTTATCACTCAGACTGCTGATAGCAGCATTTACTGAACTGCGGCACTCAGCTATAGCCGCTGTTCTTTGACCTTTTGTTGTGTAGCCGAATACAGAGGGTAACGCCATTGACATAAGTATGGCAAGTATCACCAATACAACAATTATCTCTATAAGTGTAAATCCTTCATCATTTAGTATTTTCCCTTTCATAATAATCCCCTTACTTTATACAATGGAAAACTACATTATAAGATAGAGTCTGTCAGATTTCTTAATTCAGCACATACATTTGTTATATCTTTTTGTGCAAATATAGCAGAAACAACTGCTATACCGCTTATACCATAGTCTCTTAGGTTTGCAATATTATTTTTATTAATACCACCTATGGCAACAGTTGGAATGTTAACGCTGTTATTAATACTCTGAGCAAGCTCTTTTGTCATGTGAGTAGTACCTGATTTTGTTGAGGTGTCAAATACAGCACCGATTCCAAGATAATCTGCACCTTCATTAAAAGCTTGTATTGCTCTTTCTAAAGTTCTTGCAGTTCCTCCTACAATTTTATCAGAACCTAATATTTCTCTTGCATTTTTGACTGACATATCATCTGCACCTACATGGACACCGTCAGCATCAATCTCTCGACAAAGCTGTACATTGTCATTTATAACAAAGGGTATTTTATATTTGTCTGTTATTTCTTTTACAGATATAGCGATTTTTTTAAATTCATTGTATTCAGTATTCTTTTCTCTGAGCTGTATAAAAGTTACACCGCCTTTTATGGCTTTTT
>CAJKOJ010000085.1 GCA_905201505.1 uncultured Eubacteriales bacterium
TTATTTTTTTATACTAATAAATTCTAAACAATACAGAAAAGCTTTTAATGAGTGTAAAAAGCTTTTAAAAAATGAAAAATACGAAACTTACGCATTAAAAAATATCTCAAATAAAATATTTGTAGAAAATGGATTGCTGAAAAAGAAAAAGTATTTAGAGTTTTTGAGAATAAGATTATCTATTTGTGAAAGTGAATCAGAAAAAGAGCATTTGGAATCGTTAATTAGAGAAGAAATTAAAGCAGAAAGTTATTTGGGTTTATAATGAGACTTAATATCAGGCAGTGTTCTTTTAAATAAATTAGTCAAAAGAATTTCACAGTGTTGAAGAAAACTACAGTTTTGTGAATATGCCTGTATTTATTGCCGAGATAAAATGTGTACCTTTTTAAGATAAGGATACTTCGTTTGAAGTGTGAGAAAATTATGGCTTAGACAAAAGAAATACTATTTTTCCTTTATCCAATACCCAAATTTTCACGCAAAGACAATATATGGTTTTTGCTTTATGTTAAATCTGATATGATGCTTTATTATGTATTAAATACATTTGTAATTTATTTTTATATATGAAAATAGGTCAACTGACTAATTAAAACCTCCTTGCAGTTTGTTCTGCAAGGAGGTTTTAACTATAATGATAAGTTGTATTTTTTTAGCCAATAATTTACCTGTATTATATAAGCGTAGAGCTGTGGTGTTGCCATTAGCTGTCCAAACCATGGTTTTCCATAGTCAGAAGATGAATTTAATAAATTATTAATTTCCTGTTTATTTAATATTGGATATATCGGTGAGTTTGTATCTGAGAGTATGGAAAGAACTCTATCTTTTAATATTTTCTCATAATTAGGATTATAAGTTTTGGGATAAGGAGATTTTTTTCTGTAGGTTATTTCAGCAGGAAGCAAATCTTTTACGCTGTCACGAAGAAGACCCTTTGTTACTCCGTTGGGACATTTATATTCCCAAGGGACATTCCACATATATTCAATAATTCTATGGTCGGCATAAGGAACTCTTGCCTCAAGTCCAGAATACATTGAGGCTCTGTCCATTCTGTCAAGGAGAGTGGTCATAAACCATTTTAAATTTAAATATGATATTTCTCTTTGTCTTTTTTTAAGACCATCTTCTCCTTCCAAGCAGGGAACTTGTGATATGGAAATTTTGTATTGCTTATCAATATATCCTTTTAAATCAAGTTCTTTTACCGCATCATCATTAAGTATGGAATTTCTGACACTGTAATTTACTGACCATGGGAAAGTATCTGCATTTATAAATTCCTCACGGTGAAACCACGGATATCCGCCGAATATTTCATCTGCACACTCTCCTGTAAGAGCAACCTTGTTATGCTCTTTAACCAGCTTGCAGAAATATAGCATTGAGGCATCTACATCTGCCATACCCGGAAGGTCTTTTGCATCAACAGAAAAGTATAGATAGTCGGCAAGCTCTTCTTCATTACATTCAAGGTAGGTGTGATTGACCTTAAAATTGTTGAGCATTATATCTACATAAGGTCTGTCTTGTTCAGGCTGAAATGAATTTGATACAAAATATTTATTATTGTCTTTAAAATCAAATGAAAAGGTATTGAATGTTTTACCTTTCTTTGAGAGATAATTGGATGCAATTGCTGTGACAATGCAGGAATCAAGTCCTCCTGACAAAAAGCTGCAAACAGGTACATCTGATACCATTTGATATTCTATGGCTGATGTAACAAGGTATCTTATATCAGAGACTGCTTCCTCATAAGTTTTAGTAAATTCTTCTGATTTTAACTGCCAGTAGGGATATTCTTTAAAGCCGTTTATATCGTAAACACCGTAATGTCCGTATTTAATTTCAAATATACCTTTAAATACTCCGTTCCCTTCAGTTCTAGCCGGTCCTATACCAAAAATTTCTCTGAGTGAATTGTTGTCAATTTCAGGAGATACCTTTGGGTGTTCAAAAAGTGCCTTTATTTCTGAGGCAAAAACTATAGTATTCCTTTTAAGAGAATAAAAGAGCGGCTTTATGCCGCAGCGGTCACGGAATAAAAAAAGTTTTTTTAAGCTGTTGTCCCAAATAACATAAGCAAATATGCCATTAAGCAGCTTAACAGCATTTATGCCATATTCTATATAGGCATATAATATTACCTCTGTGTCTGTAGTTGTTTCAAAAGTATAGCCTTTTGATATTAAGTCTTCTTTTAAAGGCTCCATATTATATATTTCTCCGTTGTAGATAATAGTATATTCATTACCGCCTATTATTCTTGTCATAGGCTGGTTGCCGTTGTATAAATCTCTTATTGTAAGTCTTGTCTGACTTAATCCTATATGTTCTTTTAAATATTCTCCTGTATTGTCTTTGCCTCTGTGAGCAATAGATTCTCTCATTTTAACCAGTATATTATTCCAGTAATATGGGTTAGATGTATAGTCCATATCAAAGGAGCAAAAGCCTGCTATACCGCACATATTTACCTCCGTGTTTATTATGCCTTTTATAATTTTATGCACAATATGAGTAAAAATGTATGTATAATAAAATTTGTAAAAAATACTTGACAATATATTTTTTTGGATTTATACTATTTTTAAATTAATTTTTCACAAACTGTGAAGGCGAAAAGTAGGTATCATGGTTTTAACAGAGATAGGTTGCCATTGGCTGTAAGCAATCTTTAAATAAAATTGTGCTGAAGTTCACGCCGGAGTTTATTCCTTGAATTTTTAGTAGGGGAATACGGTTGAGGTCGTTATTCCTCTAAGAGTGTCTGCATTATTGCAGAAATTTGGGTGGTACCACGGTATATTATCGTCCCTCTGTGTAAACAGAGGGCTTTTTTATTGCAGCTATTTGTTAAAGTAAAAGTTACTTTGAAAATAAGTATAGTACCAAATTATGTTTGTAATAAGAACACGGAAGGAGATAAAAAATGAAAGAAAAATTAAGCCTGATTAAAGAAATGGCAATTGAAAAGCTGTCTAAGGCCACTGACCTTAAAGCACTTGATGAGTTAAGAGTTGAAATTCTCGGTAAAAAGGGTGAATTAACTCAGATACTTAAGGGTATGGGAGCCTTAAGCAAAGAAGAAAGACCTGTAATAGGTCAGCTTGCAAATGAAGTGAGAAGTGAAATTGAAGCTAAGCTTGATGAAGCTAAGGCTGAACTTGCAGCTAAAGCTCAGGAAATTAAACTGAAAGCAGAAACAATTGATGTAACTATGCCTGGCAAGGTAACTGAGCTTGGACATAAACACCCTATGACACAGGTTATAGATGAAATTAAAAATATATTTATTGGTATGGGATATGAAATTGCAGAGGGACCTGAAGTAGAAACAGCCTACTATAATTTTGAGGCTCTTAATATTCCTAAGGATCACCCTGCAAGAGATGAACAGGATACATTTTATATAAACGGTGCAGGTGATTTCCTTTTAAGAACACAGACATCACCTATGCAGGTAAGAGTAATGGAAAATAAAAAGCCGCCTATAAGAATAATAGCTCCCGGAAGAGTTTACCGTTCTGATGAGGTTGACGCTACTCATTCACCTATTTTCCACCAGCTTGAAGGTCTTGTGATTGACAAGGGTATAACAATGGGTGACCTTAAAGGTGCTTTAGCGGAATTTGCTAAGGGTCTGTTTGGTGAGGATACAAAGGTAAGATTCAGACCTCATCATTTCCCATTTACAGAACCAAGTGCTGAAATGGATGCATCTTGCTTTGCCTGCGGAGGCAAGGGATGCAGAGTTTGTAAGGACAGCGGCTGGATTGAAGTTCTTGGCTGCGGTATGGTGCACCCTAAGGTTCTTGAAATGTCAGGAATTGATCCTAAGGTTTATTCCGGATTTGCCTTTGGTATGGGTCTTGAAAGAGTTGCAATGCAGAAGTATGCTATATCTGACCTTAGATTATTATTTGAAAACGACGCTAAGTTCTTAAAGCAGTTCTAATTAGGAGGTTTATATATTATGGATTTACCAATGAGATGGTTAGCTGAGTACGTAGATTTGGATACTACAACTCAGGAATTTATAGATAGAATTACGTTGTCAGGCTCAAAGGTTGAGTCTGTGACCAGTATGGCAAAGGTCATTACAAATGTTGTGACAGGAAAGGTTCTTGAAATTGAAAAACATCCTGACGCAGATAAGCTGGTTGTTACAAAGGTTGATGTTGGAAACGGAGAACCCCTGCAGATTGTAACAGGTGCACCGAATCTTTATGTAGGTGCGGTTGTGCCGGTTGCTTTAATAGGTGCCACAGTATATCACGGAAACAGCCTTGAAAAAATTAAAAAAGGTAAGTTAAGAGGTATTGAATCAAGCGGTATGATGTGTTCAATTGAAGAATTAGGCTTTACTGTACACGATTATCCTGAAGCTCCTGAATACGGCATTTACATTTTTAAGGATGATGTTCCTTTAGGTGCTGATGTTAAAAAGCTGCTTGAAATGGAAGATGATGTAGTTGAATTTGAAATCACATCAAACAGACCTGATTGTTTCAGTATTACAGGACTTGCTAGAGAAGCCGCTGCTACTTACAGAGTTCCGTTTAAATATCCGGAAATTAAAGTTGAAGAAAAGGGCGATGGTAATACAGAAGATTTAATTGAAGTTGAGATTAAAAATTCTGAGCTTTGTCCAAGATATATTGCAAGAGCTGTAAAAAATGTTAAGATTGGACCTTCGCCTTTGTGGTTAAGACACAGACTTACAGCAGCAGGAGTGAGACCAATTAATAATATTGTTGACATTACAAATTATGTAATGCTTGAAATAGGTCAGCCAATGCATGCCTTTGATATTGATACAATTGATAATGCAAAGATAATTGTAAGAAATGCTGAGAATGGTGAAAAAATTACTACTCTTGATGGACAGGAAAGAGAACTTGACGAAAGTATGCTTGTTATATCAGACTGCAATAAAGCTGTTGCTGTTGCAGGCGTAATGGGCGGTGAAAACTCTAAAATTACAGAAGGTGCAAGGGCTATTCTATTTGAGTCTGCTAATTTTAACGGTCCAAATGTAAGAATAACAGCAAAGAAACTGGGATTAAGAACTGACGCATCTGCTAAATATGAAAAAGGACTTGATCCAAATCTTGCTCTTGATGCCGTAAACAGGGCTGTTCAGCTTGTAGAAATGTTAGGCTGCGGTGAAGTTTGCAAGGGTATGGTTGATTGTTATCCTAACAAGAGAGAAAGTTGGAATGTAGAGTATTCAACAGAAGGTATAAATAAACTTTTAGGCACAAAATTATCTGAAAAGGAAATGATAGATTTACTTGCTTTGGTTGAAGTAAAGGCTGATGGCAAAAATGCAGTTATACCTACTTTCAGACCTGACCTTTTGACAGAAGCTGACCTGGCTGAAGAAGTTGGAAGGTTCTATGGATATGATAATATAGAAACTACTCTTGCAGCAGGTACTCCTACTGTAGGCAAGAAGTCATATACTCAGCTTGTAGATGACAAGATTATGAATACTATGATAAGTCTTGGCTTAAGTGAAGCAAAATGTTTCAGCTTTGAATCACCAAAGGTATTTGATAAATTGAATATACCTGCTGACAGTGATTTAAGGAAGACAGTAACTATTGCAAATCCTTTAGGTGAGGACTTCAGTATAATGAGAACTGTTACATTAAACGGTATGCTCAATTCAATTTCTACTAACTATAACAGAAGAAATGAATCAGCTTATTTGTTTGAAATGGGCAAGGTTTATATTCCTAAAGCATTGCCTTTAACTGAATTGCCTGATGAAAAAAATATGCTTACTATTGGTATGTACGGTCAGGTCGATTTCTATGGTATTAAGGGTATTACAGAGGAATTATTTGAAGTACTTGGTATGGCAGGAAAGGTAAGCTATGCACCAAAGAGTGATATTCCGTTTATGCATCCGGGCAGACTTGCCGATATAAGTGTTGAGGGTGAAAGCATTGGTTATGTTGGTGAAATTCATCCGGAAGTTGCCGATAAATACAGCATTGGTACAAAGGCTTATGCAGCTGTCATAAATGTTGATAAATTATATGAATATGCAGATTTTGACAGAACATACAAGGCTTTGCCTAAGTATCCTGCTATGACAAGAGATATAGCTGTGCTTGTAAAGGACAGTATAATTGTAAAGGATATTGAAGATATTATAAAGGAAAAGGGCGGAAAGCTCCTTGAAAGCATACAGTTATTTGACGTATTTAAGGGTAAGCAGATACCTGAGGGATACAAGTCTGTAGCTTATAATATTTCTTTCAGAGCAAGTGACAGAACATTGACTGATGATGAAGTGAATGCTCCTATGAAGAAGATTATTAAGGAACTTGAAGAAAAACTTGAGGCTCAGCTGAGAGGATAAATAATATTACTGAAATAATTTAAGGACTTATGCTGAAAAGCATAAGTCCTTTTATATATAATTTAATACATTGAAAATTATTGACTTGAAAAATAAACTGTGATAATATAGCAGTATGATATTATGGCATTATAATAATACTTATAATAAAATT
>CAJKOJ010000086.1 GCA_905201505.1 uncultured Eubacteriales bacterium
TTATCATATTACCAAAATAAAGTAAATACTAAGGAGGAAATTTAATTGGATTTCATAAGAAAAAATTATAAGGGAATTTTATTATGTCTTGTTATTTCAATTCCCAGCTGGTTTTTAGGTAAAACATTTGAAGTAATTGGGGGACCTGTTTTTGCAATACTTATAGGTATGATAATTACCCTTTTCTTTAAAGATAAAGGTAGCTTTCAGTGCGGCATTACATTTACATCAAAAAAAATACTGCAATATGCAGTAATACTTTTAGGCTTCGGACTTAATTTAAGTACAATTGCTCAGGTTGGAGTACAATCACTACCCGTTATTGTATCAACAATTACAATCTCACTTGTAATTTCTTACATACTCTGTAAGGTTATGCACATACCCTCAAAGATTTCTACACTCGTAGGTGTTGGTTCCTCAATATGCGGTGGTTCAGCCATTGCCGCTACAGCCCCTGTTATAGGTGCAGAAGATGAGGAAGTTGCACAAGCTATTTCTGTTATTTTCTTATTTAATGTTATTGCAGCACTTATATTCCCAACTTTAGGTATGGTTTTAGGTTTAAATAATGCAGGTTTTGCCCTCTTTGCTGGTACAGCAGTTAACGATACATCATCAGTTACTGCAACTGCGTCTGCATGGGAGGGTATGACAGGAGCTTCTGATGTACTTAATCATGCAACGATAGTTAAACTTACCAGAACTCTTGCAATTATTCCAATTACTCTTGTACTTGCTTTCATAAGAACAAGAAAGGAAAAACACAGCGGCAGCTCCGTAAACATTAAAAAGATATTTCCGTTTTTTATTTTATATTTTGTACTTGCCTCTGTTATTACAACAATAGCAACAACTGTATTTGGTGTAAATAATGACTTTTTCAGTATTTTTAAAACATTGAGCAAGTTTTTCATAATTATGGCAATGTCAGCTATAGGGCTTAACACAAATATTGTAAAACTTATTAAAACAGGCGGAAAACCAATATTTATGGGATTTTGCTGCTGGGTAGGTATTGCCTGCGTAAGTCTTTTAGTACAGCACATTCTAGGTTTATGGTAAATTTTATAATAGTTTTATTGTATAATCCCCTATATTTAAGGACTGTCAAATTACATTAAGACAGTCCTTTAAATATATATACCTATAAACAATTAAACATATTAAAAAACATTCTCAAATCAACATATATCATATTCAATTGCTGACCATCTTACCCATTCAGGGAAAAAAACAATATCACAAAAAGCAACTATCAATAACATAAGAGCTTCGTCATATTACCAATTATCATTGACTATTTTATATATATTTTTTTTGCCATATCTAAGTTTATCTTTTTTTATAATCAATATGACTTTGTTTTTATCAGAAACATATATAATATAATTCTTACTATTACTTTTAACTATACTTATTTCTAATAAATTTCCATGGATATTTATAACTAATTTATGGTTATTATATTTTTCAGAACTGCCAATTACCATTTTATTATTATAAAGAATGTATTTAGGTATACTTGTAGGTCTATAAAATATTCTAAACAGGTTAAGTATTAGCTTTAATAGTACATTTTCTTGTCTGAAAATATATAAAATCTCCTTGCTATTACTATTAAATACACAAATTTTTCTCATTAATAGACCCATTGTATAATTAGCAGAAACCATAATGTCAGAATTTGATTTATATATATACCCTTTTTTTGAAAAAAACCTTTCAACTGTAATATTCATTAATTGCCAACTCCTATCGATATTCCTGATCCAACAACAGCAATTGTTTTAACTGTTATTTTCTTTTTCTCAGAATCATAATTAGTTGCAATTCCAACTGAACCTACATATCCTGTACCTGTTATAATTAACTTACTATCTGTAAATGGCAAAGGAATCTTTATTGCTGCACTACCCTCATATGATGCTCATGTGCGGTAAAGTAACACAAGGATTTGATAGACATCTTCCCCTATTCCGTAGAAAATATTGTTCAATCACTTGACAAGTAAACGACAGTTCACTATACTATATAAGTGAACTGTCGTTTACTAATTGGAGGTTTATGATGACGAATACGAAGGAAAAAATATTAGTGGTTGCTTTGCGGCTATTTGCAGTCAATGGGTACGAGGCGGTATCTGTAAGCCAAATTGCCGGAGAATTAGGTATAACAAAAGGCGCATTATATAAGCATTATAAAAACAAGAGAGATATTTTTAATTGTGTATTTGAATATGTTTGCGAACTGGATATAGAACGCTCTCAAAAAAACAGTGTTCCAGAAAAGGATTATTCAGAAATGCCGGAAGCTTTTTCTAATGTATCGACAAAAAGTTTAGGAGATTATATGAAAGCACAATTCCGCTATTGGAGTGAAGATGAAATTGCTTGTAATTTCCGTAAAATGCTTACTCTGGAACAATACAAATCCCCAGAAATGAGTGCTTTATACCAAAAAGTTCTTGTCAGCGGACCTTTGGATTATATCGAAAATCTACTTTGTGAAATATCAAAGAAACAAAAAAAACTGTTGCCATCTCCCCATGCGTTAGCAATCGAGTTTTACTCTCCCTTTTATCTGCTGCTCAGTATGTCAGATGGAGCAGATTGTAAAGAAAAAAAAGAGGAAATCGCCCAAAGCTATGTGCATTATATTGACGATTTCTTCCGAAAATATTTTTTGTAAAAACTTACAGCAGAAAGGAAATTATAGTGGAAAATTTTATTAACCTAAAAAAATACGGATTCTCCGAAGTATTTTCAAACGAAATCGCACAAGATAATCAATTAGAAGCAGCTCGTGTTCTTTCACAAGAGAAAGGTTTTTATCGAGTCATAACGGGCAAAGGAGAGAAATTGGCAGAAATATCTGGAAAATTCCGATTTCAAACCGTAGTTTCTTCGGAATATCCTGCCGTTGGTGACTTTGTATTGGTAAATTGGAATGAGTTTGGCAACAGTGCAATCATTGAATCGCTGTTGCCGCGGAAAAGTGCTTTTATCAGAAAAGCGGTTGGGAAACCACAGCAGGAGCAAGTTGTTGCGGCAAACATTGATATTGTATTTTTGTGCATGGCACTAAACAATGATTTTAACCTTAGACGGTTGGAACGATATATTTCTATTGCATGGGACAGCGGTGCTATGCCAGTTGTTGTATTGACAAAATCGGATTTGTGTGATGATTTGGAAAACAAACTTTCAGAAGTATCTTCGGTTGCTTTTGGTATGGATATTCTGGTTACGACCTCAACGGGAGAAAATGGACACAAGGAACTTCTACCGTTTATTTCGGAGGGAAAAACGATTGCATTCATTGGTTCTTCCGGTGTGGGGAAATCCACCCTCATCAATCGCCTATTGGGTAAAGAACACCTAAAAACAAATGGGCTTCGCAATGACGATAAAGGCAGACACACCACTACCCGCAGAGAATTGTTCCTCCTTCCTTCGGGCGGTATGGTAATCGACACTCCGGGTATGCGTGAATTTGGAATGTGGGATAACGATACAGGAATTGAAAGAACCTTTACGGATATCGAAGAACTTGCTGCTCAGTGTAAATTCCGCAACTGTACTCACACAAACGAGCCGGGTTGCACCATACAAAAAGCACTGATAACGGGAGAATTGCAGATTGACCGCTGGCAATCTTATCAGAAGCTAAAAGCTGAAAATGATTATGTTGAAGATAAGGAAAGCTACATGATTGCCAAAGGAAAACGGGAAAAAGAAATTGCAAAGCTGATTAAGAAAATACCAATCAAACGATAACAGAATGGAGAATATTTATGGAGCAGAAAGTTATTATCAGAAAAGAAGAACAAAAAGACTGGGCAGTTGTGGAGAAAATCACAAGACAAGCCTTCTATAATCTTTATGTGCCGGGGTGTGTGGAGCATTATTTGGTTCATATCATGCGGGAACATGAAGATTTTATTCCAGAGTTAGATTTTGTTTTGGAATTGAACGGTCATGTGATTGGAAATATCATGTACACAAAAGCGAAATTGATTAACGAAAATGGAGTTGAAAAAGATATTTTGACATTCGGTCCGGTTAGTATTCTCCCAACTTATCAGAGAATGGGCTATGGGAAAATGATTATGGAGCATTCCTTTCAAGCAGCAATGCAGTTAGGGTATGACACTATTGTTATCTTTGGAAGTCCCAGCAACTATGTCAGTCGTGGATTCAAAAGCTGTAAAAAATATAATGTTTGTATTGAAAATGGGAAATACCCTGCCGCAATGATGGTAAAGGAACTACGTCCCCATGTACTGGACGGTCATAAGTGGATTTATCATGATAGTCCTGTTATGGCAATTAGCGAAGAAGAAGCGGAACGCTATGACGCTGTACTGGAACCGTTGGAAAAGAAGTATCTTCCAAGCCAAGATGAATTTTATATTATGAGTCATTCTTTCGTGGAGGAATAGTAAACAATATGGCGAATAACGAAATAACTGTAAGACGGAACTATGAGGACGGAAAAGAAGAATATCGTTCATCTGAATCGAGATATAACAATCTAGAATTTTACTATACAGAAAAACATATTTCAGAATATATAGGGCCTTCTTCCTCTGTAATAGAACTGGGGTGTGGAACAGGTTATTATGCCATGCGTTTCTCAAAAAAATGCAAAGAATATATAGGCATAGACATAACACCGGAAAACATTGAAATCCTGAACAGAAAAATATTTGAATTTGGGTTAAAAAATGTGATAGGAAAAGTCGGGGACGCTACAAAATTAGAGAATATCCCCAATCAGTGCTTTGATGTTGTTTTGTGTTTGGGGCCTCTGTATCATTTATCACCTAATGAAAGAGAACTTGTGTTTGCAGAGTGTAAACGAATATGTAAAAATGGCGGGATTGCTGTATTTGCTTACATCAATAAAATAGGAGTTTATACTGGAGCGTGTGTGATGATGACCTTCGGCAGAATTACCCAAACGAAAAAGCAAATGAGTCGGTTTTGAAGGCAAGTACAGATGATTTAAGACCGGATTTATTTTTCTTTACAATGCCGGAAGAAATAGAAGCAGTCGCTGAAAAATATGGCTTTTCTAAAATTAAAAATTTAGGAACAGATTTCTTTATGACTGCGAGTATTGTAGACGCTATGAATGATGTAAAATTTGAACTGCTGAAACCACTTCTTGATGAAATGACTTCTTATGCCCCTTGTACTGGTATGAGTAATCATGCTGTATTGGTATGTAGAAAATCAGAAGAATAGCAGGAACATATTCAGTACACGCACAATGCCTTTTGCAAGATTGTCATTCGTCATGCGGCGATTGATATGGCGTTGCGGCTGCGGAAACGGTGGGACAAGGAAATCTCCCTTGGCTACTTGATGTATGAGAAGTTTGTTCCATTTATTATTTGCCCCTCTTTTTTAGACGGTATTTTCCCCAAATAATCCATTTTTATCTCTAAATATCAGAGGATTATTGTAACAATAACTATACCAATTACTGCCGTCTTTTATCGGATCCTCACTTATAAACCTACCTGTACCAGGATTATAATACCTTGCTCTCATATAGTAGTTCCCTGTCTCCCAGTCCTCAACTGGTCGCAGTATCCCCACTTCTCATTCTCATTTAGATTATCAGTATCATCAAAATATTTTGTTGTACCAAAAGCATTATAGAAATACCAATGGTAAGGATCTTCTGAACTCCCGCCATATGTCTCAGCTACATTTCCATGTGCATCATGCATATAATAAATATCAGAACTGTCGTATATAAACCAACATTTCCATCTTTCAAAATTATCAAATCAAATTTTTATTTGTGTTACTCTATATTTATTCTCCGCTCCCCCACATAGTTCTTTCCCTATGCTTATCGTATAAATTATATGTATGCATTGAAAAATATATTGTATTGCTGTACCTTCCTATTACATAGTTATAGAATTTACTGTCTATAAGAATAATAAATAAAGACAACAAATCATAATAACAATTTAAACAATCAATAACAAAATTTAATTCATTCATAATAATTTTGCCATTTGTTCTGATTAAGGCTATTTGCATATTATTTTTTGTCACTGAAAAACAGTTTCCTCCATGAGAATATATCTCATATTCATCATCAAATAAAGTAATTTTAATAATATGGCTAAATATAACATAATTCATTTTTCCAATTAAAATATTATTATCATCTTCAATTTTTGAAATATCAAAATAGCTAATAATTAGTCTTACAAAAAACATTATTATAAAAAGTAAAATTAATAAATACATATTTTTTATATACATAATCATAAAAACAGCGCTTATTATAAATAAACAATTTATATAATTCTTTATACAAATTCTATAGCTGCCG
>CAJKOJ010000087.1 GCA_905201505.1 uncultured Eubacteriales bacterium
TGTATACTTATTTTATTATTTTAAAGTATTTAAAATCGACACCCTTTTAACACCATTTGACACCCTAATCAACACCCTAATAATCATCACTGCTTAATTCACAATCATTTATAGTAAATTGCCTTGGAGGTTCTTCCTCAGTCGGTGTAAATCCTGCATTTTCCTTTTTCTTCAGTCCTGCATAATATTTAGTACCTCGCAACATAACGATAATAATGCCGTTCTTTTCAGCCTTTTCCTTAATTTTTCGCTTATTTATTATCTGCCCGGACACATTGACCTTGTACCAATTTACATACTCATCTTCAAGCTCTGTTTTTTTCACCTTATCACTTCTGTCAAAAGTAATTTCATAATTAGCATTTATAAAACGATAAAAGGTATCAATATTTTCTCTGTATTCTTTTATGCACTCATTACTTGCTTCACATTCACTGAACTTAAAATCATTATTTCTCAGTCGTTTCAGTCCCTCCATAGCCCATAGGAATATTCCGTCAAGCTCTTTTGTCAGTTTTTCAAGGAGCTTTCCATCTCTTAACCCAACAGGTATTGTATACTCACATGGTATAATACAAATACGCTCAAAAATATGACCGCCCTTATCATCTGTAAAGCTTGGCAAATCATTACAAGCTACAACTATACCACCTGTATATACCCAGTTAAAACCGCCCTTGCCTTTAAACTCTACTTTTAATGGGTCCCCGCCTGTAGCTTGCTTAAAGCCTGAACTATCTTCTATGTCATTGCTTTGTTGGTCCCCTACAAGGTTTACCCTTTTTCCATATAAATCAGCAACAGAAAACCTGTCAGACATTTTTTGCAGAGGTATATTTATTGTATTCTCTACACCCAAAAATTCCTTAATAAGATTAAGAAATATAGATTTTCCTGTATTTCCCAAAGGGCTGTAAAGCAAAAGACTCTTTTTGGTTTCGTATACTTTTATATTTGAAAGCAAAAGCCCCAACCACTCCTGTAATACTAATTTTTTACTATTATCAATTGCATCACCGTCAGAACACAAATCATTCATATACTTAATAAAAACCTTTGGATATGCTGCTTTAACATCAAAGTTACAGTTTATCTGTATTGTACTGAGTTCTTTATGTGTATGTTGTGTTAATGTGTTTGTATTCAGGTCATACAGACCATTTTTGCAGTTAATTGTATTTTCATTTACATTTAGTTCCTCAATCCTGCATCTGTGCATAGCTCCGGCAAGCAAAAGATTATATGTATTATTCAGTAAATTATCACTACTTGTTCCTACAGGTAAAAAATCTTTTATCATACTCTTTACATCAAGTTTTGAATATTTTTTATAGACACCGTTTTCATAGCAATAATAATCAGATATATCAATACCCGGTCTATAAACCAAAATATGAGGTGATACTCTGTCAATATGGTTAGCAAGAACATCAGCATTAATATTGAGTTTTTCCTTACATTTATATACAAAGTCTGCATACTCCCATGAATACCGCTCAAGCAAAAATGTAAAATCCGAGTTAGAATTACCTTCATTAAACCAGTCTGTAACATCACCTTTGTCAATAGTAGACGTTGTTACTGTTTTAATGGCAAATGCGTAATCCTTTATATGACTTTTTATTTCTCTCATAAGTTTTTGCCCCGGCTCGTCATTATCGGGTAGCAGCACAACTCTGCATCCCCTGAAATATTGAGAAAATTCTTTTTTCCAATCATTGACACCACCGGCAGTAACAGCATAATAACCTCTGCTTGCAAGAGTGTCTACATCTTTTTCACCCTCACAGATATAAATATAATTATTATTTTGCTTTGCTTTTGTTATATTGCCTAACTTATAAAGAGTTTTTTCGCAATTACCAATTCCTCTTATGTACTTTCCATCTCGCAGTCTTCCGTAAAATATTTTCTTTCCGGGCAATCTTACCTTGATATATTCTCCGTAGCTGTATACAGCCTCCGGTCTTATATTAAAAGCTTCCTTCCACCACTCGGCAGAAGGACTAGCTTTATAACTGTTATCAAGGTCAGACATTGTTAAACCTATCGCCCTCACTATATCTCTTGTATCACAGCCTGCATGACACTTCATAAGGATTTTTTCACCATCTCTGGTAATAGTAAGGCTTGCATTTTTATCATCATGACAAGGACATTTTACTTGAAAGCTATCCTGTTTTAACCTTTTAGGAGTATTAAATCTTTCTAATATATCATTAAATTGCATTAGCAACCACCTCCAAAAGTATTAAAACGGTAAATCTTCATCTTCATCATCGCTGTCAATGCTAAAACCTGAACTATTATTATTAGAAACATTACTTAATGGTTTATCTTCAGGCAATGTATATCTGCCCTCCCTTATAGCTTCAACAGTTCTTATTGATACTAACTTTGTATACCACTTACCTTCCTCAAATTCTTCTCTTTCAAATAATCCGCCGAATAATTTATCTTTAACATCTTTTTCAGTAAATTCATCAGGAAGTATTATACCGTTACTTTTTTCTATTGCCGTAATCATACCTTTAAAAAAAGGGTTTGTACTTCCGTCATTATTTGTAGGAAATACATAGTATCTTCCCTTATATTTAACATCTTTATTGTCTTTCTTTTCCCTGTCAAAGCGTTTCCTATAATAATCTTCATATTCACCTTCAGCAATATCAAAAGCAAGTACAACCATTGTTTTGCCTGTTTTGGTTTGCTCCTCTTTCATTCCCACAACCTTACATATATACGCCCCAGGTTTAAGTGCTGTACTTTCTCCATCATAGGCAGGAACACTATTCCAATCACTGTTTTTTCTCATTTTCTTTTCCTCCAATTAATCCATAATATTCTCTTATAATGTTGTCAACAGCTTTTAGGTCATTATCTATTAGCTTTTCATCAAACATACCCATAGGACTTTTAGAAACGTCGCTGCCATCATTTTGTGTACTGAAATAGTGTTTCCCATCACGAACAATACACCTCAACACAATAGTAAACATACCCTCAAGACAAACTTTTTCATCAAGCATTTTACCTATTGTTTTTGGCTTAATTTCTCCGACATCGTTACTTTCCTCGTGCATCATAATATAAACATTAATATCATCAGGTAAAGTTTTTATGTATTCAATCATTCCCCAAAAACGGTCTGCAAGGTCATTATAAAAGCTGAATATCGCAGAGCCGGCACCTTTTGTACTATGTCCTCTCATAAACATATTTGTAATAAGATACCCTGCGTCATCAATTACAATAGTTTTTTTGTTTAAATCTTTAAAAGCATTGGCAATCTTACTGTAACTGTCTGATTTTACAGTATTTGTAAAACTCCCCTTAAAAGGCAATGGTTTCTTACTTACATTAACGAGCACAATTTCATCCTTTCCGAAATTTCTGAGGCTTGTACTTTTACCACTGCCACTTTTACCAATAATTAATATAGGTGTTCCCATTAGTTTTCCTCCTTAAACTTCTTCTGTAGCTTTAACTTTAATAGATAACTCTTTTATAGCTGAAACCCCTTGCAACACTTCTCCGTCCTCTGTTATAACCTTGCCTTCGTCAGTAACAGTCATAGTCTTTTTTAACAATGCCTTATCAATACTGTATATGGTTTTTTCTTTCACAAAGTCTGTGTCTTTAAGTTCTTCCAGCAAAACTTCATCATTGTAATCCCATTTTGTCCTTAACACGGCATTAACCTTGCCATAAGCTGTTGACAATTTAAACCTATCGTCCGCCTCTCTTTCTTTGGCATAATACTCAGCAATTAAATGTTCAAAGTATTCAATACTGTTACTATATTGGCTTACTTCTTTGTTCTTCCACTTATCTAGCCTTTCAATTTCAGAATTATAAACCTGCTCAATTTCTACAACCTTTTGCTTTAAGGCAGATAATTTTCTAAAAGCCCAGTTCGCACTTTCAAGATCTTTAACTACAAATATTTTATTCTCTTCTACTTCTTCTACTTCTTCTATTTCGTTTATTTCGTTTTCTATGTATTTATCATAATTCATTTGACATTATCCTTTCCACCTGTTATAATTTACCTGTATAAATTTTTGTAAGTCCCTCGACTTACTGCCCTTGTATTGCCGTACAAGGGCTATTTTATTTTGTAGTTCTTTGCAAACTTTAATGTTTGCTTTCTGTTTCTGCGTATTCTTTTTACCCTTATATCTAATACACAGATAACTAAAAATATATTAAACGAGATGGATATACCGCATAAAATATAAATCATTTTTACCTCCTATACTATTTACCTCCTATACTACAACTTTGCCGCAATATATGCGGACAACCTTGTCCTATATATTACATATCTACATCTTCTTCCTGTTTTACTTTTTACTGCTACTCCGAAGGGATATAACCCTTGTCTTAAAGCTGTTCTTAAATGCAGTTCAGTAACCCCTAATGCTTCAGCTGCCTCCTTGATATCCATTATTTCGTTGTTCACAATACATACCTCCTTGCAAGTGGCTATTTCTATGTATTTTAAAGATATTACCTCCTATAAATTGTTGTTTTTATAATATTCACTCTCGCCTCCTATGTATTTTCATTTGCTTTAATCCATTCCCTTAATGCCTGTAGCATAAGTGCATTTGTTGAAATACCAAGCCCTTTTGCTTCATTTTTATATTTCTCCAATAATGCTTTAGGTAATCTAAATGTAAATCTAACAACATCTTTTGTCATACCTTTGACGTCACCTCCTTATGTTTGTATTATATCACGTCATCTTTTTGACGTCAAGTGTTTTTGTTGACTTTTTTTATAAAATGTTTTATAATGTCATTAAGACGTCAAGGAGGTGTATTTCTATGTCTGAAAAAGATAAATATACTAAAGACACAGATAAACGATTTACTCTACGTATGGACAAAGAGTTATTTGATATAGTAAAAAAATCCGCGGAGAAAAATCGTCGTTCTGTTGCTAAAGAAATCGAATTTATTTTGCTCAAACAATGTGAAGAAATGGGACTTTATACTCCTACTCAAGATGATTTTGACGAACGTAAGCCCAAAGAATCAAAACAATCAAATCTTTAAGTGTATATGCCCTTTTATCCGCCTCCTGCAGCAACTTTTCCTTAAGTTCCACAGGCAGGCGGATTGTTGTTTGCTCTCTTTCCATCCTCCCACCTCCTATGCTAATTTTGTTGTAATATTAATTTCTCTATAGAATAAATATTCAATATCGTATTTAGGAAAAAATACTTTTTTAATTTTAACCGCCTCATCATAAGTAAAGCCAGTCTGTGTTATACCCTTAATTTTATCGCTAACAGTTTGATATTTACAATCTAACATCTCTCCTATTTGCTTATGAGTTATTCCCTCATCTTTCATTGCTTTTGCTAAGTTTTTATACATATCTTCACCCCCCCCCCTTAAATTTGATATTGCGTATTTACATTTTTTACTATATACTAAATTTCGTACTATGTCAAGCATTATTTTACTCAATTTCATATTTATTTTAAATTTCGTATTTTATATATTGACATTATTTATAATTTCGTATATTATATTTTTAGGAGGTGAAAAAATGGATAAAAGTGAATTAATTATAAAACTAATAAAAGACGCGGGATTTCCTTCAGTTAAATCATTTGCTGAAAAATGCGGATTGCCATATACAACACTTCATTCTATGCTTAAAAGAGGTATTGGCAATGCAAGTGTAGATAATGTTATATCTGTTTGTAAGAATTTAGGAATAACAGTAGAACAATTAGAAAATTTTAATTTACAAGAAACAACAAAATATGAACAAATTAAAGTTAAAAGTAATAAAACACTTTTAATTGAATTGAAAAATAAATATAATCTTTCTTTGCTTGAGTTTGCTATACTGGAAAGTTATTTAAAACTGGGCAAAAAAGAAAGAGCTACATTTATAAAATTCTTTGATAATGTTATGAATTTGAAATTAAAATATGAATTACCGGATGGAATATACGACCTTGAAGACGAGGAAATAGAAAAGGTAAGTGAAGAAATTTTTGAAGAAGATGAAAATAACAACTATGTAAATACAAAAAAAGAAAGTAGTAAAATTGGTTAATTGCTCCCAATTCTACTACTTAAAAATTAATATGTAGTATTATTTATGAAAATA
>CAJKOJ010000088.1 GCA_905201505.1 uncultured Eubacteriales bacterium
TCTTCTTTGCTCCAACTGGTATACATCATTTTTTCATTTATATAACTAAATTTACCATTCTCTGTATTTCTCTCATTTATTATATAAAAATTAGTACCTGAATTTCCACTTGTAATAGATTCATAAATATAATATTTACCTTTTATATTTTTAATAATACCAGCCTTAATATGTCTGGTTTTTTCTTTTCCACTTGCAGAACCCCATAAAGTAAGATTATATTTATCTCTTAAAATTTTATTTTTACCGCCAATCTGCCTATACATAAATCTTCTGTCAGCAATATCTTCCCCAACACTGCAGAAACCCAGCACAGAAATATTGCTGCTTACAAGACCTCTAAGAGAACTGCCCGGTATAGCATATTTTCCTTTAAGTGTTTTATAAAATTCTCCGGCTCCGTCTGAAATAAATATTGGTGTTTCAGCCTTAATCTTACAGGTTATTTCTCCTGAGAGTAAATCCGTTCTTATCTCATCATGAAAAGGCAGCTTACCTAATGAATCATCACTTATCTCATCATGACGAGGCAAGTCACTTACTGAATTATATCTTTTATAAACATCTTTATACAGTTTTACAAAATTATAGGGTGCACCTATATATCCCATAAATATCACCTCTTTTTTATATTAAATTACTCAATCTTCTGCTTTTAATATACAATTGACCGTCATCATCAAAATCATAGTTTTCCTTTACTTCAATAGAGCTAAATCCGTTAAACTTAAAATTATTTTTAAGTTCTCCTTCAAGTATAAATATATTATTTTCTCCATCTCTTATTATATTACTTTTGAATTCACCGTTATAGTCAAATATTCTCAGTTCTTCATTTTCATTAAAAAATCTAGCTTCAATAAGCTCATTAAAAAAATTTTCATCAATATTATAAGCTTCCGAAAGCTTCACCTCTGAATATTTAAAGACGAGAGCATATTTATATCCACCACTATTTACAGCGTCTATTATATTCCTATTGTCCACATAAATCACCCCTTAACTCTTTTAAAGCATTAAGACAATCTTCCTTGTCTGCATCACAGATTATATTCATTCCTCTGACATATCCCCTTCCGATTGAAGATAAAGATCCTATGCTAACAAGCCCGCAGCCTATATCCCTTAAAGCATACATAACAAGAGCGGCGGCGGCTTTGCTATAATCGTATTTTTCTTTTTTAATATCTTTTTTTACCTTTATATCAATTTTAAATTTTCCGGTCACAGGCAATTCATCAAACTTACCTCCCCCTGAAGGTGAATCAGTCTCCCAGTTCCCTCCAATGCCGCCGCCAAAGACGCCGCCGGTAAACTTGTCAATTTTAATTCTGTGAATAATATTGCTGTTGCTTTCATTTATTACAGCTTCACTGAAAAAAACATTGCTCATTTTTCCATTGTCATTTTTAGTATCATTACCAATACCACTTCCAAACATATCATCTATAAAATCAGTTTTTATTTTCATATATTTAGCTATTGTAATGCTATGATTTTTTATAACACCTTTTAATGAGCTTGCAGGTATCACATATTTACCGGCAGAATTTTTTATTGACTCCGCATCAACCGGCTTGTCCTCGTTATAGACGGTACTGCTTATGATGTCCTTAATAAGCAGAGAATTCTCAATCTCAACTTCCATTGAAATATTAATAAATTTGTTACTATTGTTTTCTTTTTTAAATTCAACTATTATTTCATTTTCATCAGTATCACCATAGTAACCAAGCCATGCATTCACATCATTCTCATTATTCTTTAAATCAAATATGCGTTTTTTAACCTCTGTTATTTCACACTTACCGCAACCATTTGTTCTCTGTCCGCCTAACAATATATCGCCTCTGTTTACAGCATTTAGCATATCAATAACATCACGGTCATAATCATCAGCATCATTTTCAAAAAGCATAATAGTAAAATTTATTTCCGAATCTATACTTATAAGCTGTACATTGAATAATGTCTTGTCCTTTGCACTTCCCATCGCTGTATTAATAGCCACTCTTGGTCTTATTTCTATATTAAAATTATGTATCTCTCCATTTGTAAAAAATATTTTACTCCTGCCGCCTTCTGCATTGCCAAAAAGACTGTCTGCATCAGAGAATATACTGGCGTAATAGCTTTTGAATGCTCCTGCTAAACTGTTAGCCTGAATATAAGGACTACCGTTTATTTCATCTGTAAGAATATCCCCAACACCTTCACAGCCTATATGAAGAGGCTGTACAGCCTTTGCTTTTATTTTGTATACAGACACTTTATTAAATACTGCCATACTATTTTGCCCCCTCCTTTCTCAAATAAAACCTTATTTGTTTTTCAAGCAAATCAAGTTTTATCATTTTCATTTCAACAGAATCATTTGAAATATCAATATCTATTTCAGCATTATTATTAATTTCCAATATATCTTTTATACTTCTATCGAACAAATTACTTATATATTTTTTTATATTTTCATATTTCTTGGATATAGTACTTGTTCTTTTACCTTTATTATCAAAAAAATTCTTTAGTCTGGCTATTGCATTATCAGGGTTATTTTTAAACATTGAAAGTATTGAAAGTATTACACCGAGCTGACTTTTTGAAAGTCTGTCAAAACCATTGTTGTTATTTTCAAGTATATATTTTTCAATATTATCCTCTAGTATCATTTTTGTAAGCTTTACTTTTATTGCTTTCTTAACATCCTCATCTTCTTTGTAACCTTCAGTTTCTTCCACAGTTATAATAGGTTCTTTAGATTCCTTTTTTTCACCATCTTCAAAAAGCCCATCTTCAAAAAGCGCGTCAGTAAAAACAATCTGCCCAAAGCCCTCTCCTCTTCTTATTCCAATGCCTTTATTTTGAAGTTCGTAAAGTCTATTTACATCAGATATTTCTTTGTCAAATTTAAGTCTGAATACGCTTCCCTTTTCATACATTGTTACGGAAGGTATATCACACTCCCACTTTCTGTTTCTGCCAAAACTTTTAAATGTCGTAGTTGAGCTTTCTATTACATCGCAGCTTTTCATACCTATAAAATCAGCAATATAGTCTGTATCTATACCGCAGGGCTCCCCCTCTGTATTTAGCATTGTAACATCAGAAATACAAAGCATTGTAACAGTATCCTGAAAGCTATCAGCTCTGTACTCACTATATGGCATAATATCAGTATATTCCGCAGTTATGCGGCACTTTCCATAGCCCTTTGATGTACCTGAACCCACAGAAACATCACAGTCTTTTATAATTTCAAGAATTTCATCTGCTAATTCATCATCATTATCTATAACAATATATCCGCCGAATTCTTGATTGGCTGAAATATTCTGACTTCTGAAAACTTCTTTTTTGCCAATATTATTGCTCATATTTTCACCAAGTTTAACTTTTATAATTTCTGCTTCTTTACCGTTAAGTATACAGAAATCTCCCATATCAGCTCTCTTTGCACCCTCAGGCACTTTATCTGAAAATATAGAAAAAATTTGATTAGGATTAGTCCTTACTGCATAATAAATTTTAGGCGATGGTATTGCAATTTTATTTTTTGCAACAGGATAAGCATTAAAAAACCTTACACTGTCAGATAAAATTTTGCTTTTATAATCATTGAATTTATCGCTAAGCAAATTAATTACAATACCCCTTATTGCAGAGCCTGTAATATATCTGAGAGTTTCAAGCTGATTTTCACTGCCTCTTTGTTTATTAATAATCTTAATAGGCTCTGAATTTGTCAGTATGTATTTTATTATTTTCATAGCTTCACTCCCCTTTTTCGATTACTTCACTTACCCTAACTCTGCCAAAACCTCTTGATTTCATTGTACCAATAAACTTTATAGCACTTAAACCGTCTTTTACAAAATCACACACATCTTCACTGCACTTTATATTTCCATAAAATACAATACCCTTATTAATATATCTGCACTGTCTTAATGAACCTGCCTTTGCAATCCCGTCATCGTTAATACTTGTAAATGTGTATGTAGACGTAAAACATTCTGTAACCTGTTCCCTTATTAATTTACTTTTCCTTACATACTTCTTTACATTTTCTGATACTGTAAAGTCAGAAATTATTATTCTCTTATCATCTATGCAGTGCTCACCTTCAGCACCAAAAAGTTCTTTAATATCAAACAAACTATACTTTTCGGGAAGCCAGTCGTTAAGATTAACCATCTCTTCTCTTAATATACCCTTAAATGTTGAAGCAAGAAGATAGGGAAATCCCTCTTCATCAGTCTGTACTGTTATGTTTTCTCCTCCCGGTACACTTTTACCGGAACCAAATATAGTTCCGCTTAATAATTCTATTTTAACTTTCATTATCTTTATTCCCCCTATCAAGTTTTATAAAACAGTCTGAGATTTCAATAGCATCAAATATTGCACATTTACTTTCAATTTTATTTTTAATTTTATTTTTAATATAAATACCACTTTTAACACTTTTATTTTCGATATCTTCCTTCATTTCTTTAATATCATAAAACTTATATATTGGACTGAAATACAAATTTTCAAGATGGTTGGACCTTATATAATATTCTACTGAAGCTTCTCCCTTTCTTATTGCATTTCTTATTTCCTTAATCTTGCTCCTTGCCATGTCTTCATTTGATTCTTTGTTATCTATAAAACTTTCTACAACACTAGAAAAACTACCATAATTTCTTTCTTTATTATTTTCACCAATCTCACTTACAAAATAGGGTCTTAAAAGCATATTGCTTTCGTCATTTGCAATATATCTTTGTTTTATTTCTGAAACTGTATCATCCATTTCACCATAATCTATATGCCAGTCTATGGCACTGACGTCACTTCCCGTTTCAGCAATCAATTTCTTAGCATTGGAACAAAGTCCCTCTGCAATCTGATAAGCCCTGTAAAATGGAAATTTAGCATGTACTATACATACCCCTGCTGCTGAACAAAACTTCTTTTCATTTAATTTTTCAAGCATTACAGCAGCACACTCAAGACCTATTCTGCCGTCACATACAAAGCATACATCATCACCCTCAAGAATTATCCTCCTTACTGGAATATACTTTCCTGAGTTAATTTCATTATTTAATTTGTCATAATTATTGACTACAGTTTTGCACATTTCATTAAAACTATCTTTAAAAGCACTTTCTACATTCTTGCTGAACTCATTCATTTCAGCCCTATATTCTTCCCAATTATCAGTACTTTTTTTATATTTTTTTCTTATTTCTTCAACCTTTTTACCCATAGAATTGCCGTCTATATGCACAACAGCTATAAAGTTGCTCTCATCTTTTGAGCCGCCTAAATCATCTAACCTCACAGGCCATTCTTTATAAGGTGATATTTCTATATCAGGTTCTTTTATTTTATCTTGTTCTTTTGTTTTATTTTCTTCCTTATCTTTTAAATCCTCATCTAATTTCCTTTTTAAACCCGTTTTTTCAATACCAAAACTTTCTCTTTTAAAGGAATTTGCTCTCAATGCCTTTTTTGCCTCAAGTTCCTTTAAAAGTTTTTCCATATTTTCTGCCGGAGTTTTGTCATCTTTATACTCTGTAATTTTTACAAAAAGCTCCATTCCATCAAATTCCGTATATACATTTTTTGTAAGTTTTTTTGCAAAATCTTTTGCTTTTTTAAATTCCTCAAATTGAAGTACTGTATGCCCTCCGCCGCTGTATACCATATTTTTGTCTTCATTATAATAATCCTCACCCAGTACTTTCAAATGCTCACTGCTTACCGCCCTTGCAATATTTGCAGAGTTTTTTACATTGTTCTTTAAAAGCAGACTATCAAATATGTATCTCTGTTTTTGAGAAACTTCAATAATCATCAAATACATAACTATACCTCCTCATATGCCAATATTATTTTTTTATTATAACACATATTACTGCATCACTATGTATATTTGTACATATTTGTACATATTTTGCTATTAATTGATTATTATAAAAATTTAATACTGTATTATAGTTATCTATCAATTTTTTAAAATCATAGTCCCCG
>CAJKOJ010000089.1 GCA_905201505.1 uncultured Eubacteriales bacterium
AAGCAAGTATATTTTAAATATAGTATAACACTTTTTTAAACTAATTTGTTTAACTTGCATAAATTACAGTTTTTTCGACATAATCTGTAATCAACTTCAGGAAACAAAACCTATTATTACTATATAATAATTGTTATCGCTCTCAATATGCACTTTATTATTAAAACACAAATAATCCCTCTTAAAGTAATACTGAAACCATACGTATCATCTTTAAAAGGGATTATTTTATATTTACATCAATATATTCAATTATTTTTCTTTTGTAACTGCCGCCTCTTTATTATCTTTTAAAAGATTTTTTTCAGCAACACTAAGCATAAGTTTAATTCTGTTTACTTGATTAACCTCACTTGCACCTGGATCATAGTCAATTGCAACAATATTGCTGTTTTTATTTCTTCTTTTCAATTCCTTTATTACACCCTTGCCTGTTACGTGATTAGGCAAGCAAGCAAAAGGCTGTGTACAAATATTATTTGTTACACCGCTGTGTATTAATTCAAGCAATTCTGCCGTAAGGAACCAGCCTTCACCAGTCTGATTTCCAAGACTTACAACTTCTTCAGCCATTTTACCAAGTTCAGCAATATCACAAGGACGTTCAAATCTTTTGCTTTCTTCAAGTGTGTCACTCATACATCTTCTGTATCCTTCAATAAACTTTATGGCAGCATTAGCAATTACAGTATTTCTATGTTTCATTCCCAAATACATTTCTTTATATTTATTATTATACAAACTATATGTCATAAAGTTAATTAAATCAGGAACAACTGCTTCTGCACCTTCATTTTCAAGTAAAGTAACAATATCATTGTTTGCTGTAGGGTGGAATTTAACAAGTATTTCACCTACAACTCCTACTCTTGGTTTAACAATGTTTTCATTGAGAGGAAGTTCATCAAAGTCCTTTACAATTCCTTTTACAATTTTCTTAAATTCAGAATGACTTGTTCTCAAAACAGCTTTTTTACATATTTCATTCCACTTATTGTAAAGTTCATCAGCAGACCCTTTAACCTTTTCATAAGGTCTTGTCTTATACAGCACTCTCATAAACAAATCGCCATATAATATAGCCTGCAAAAGACCGATACCCAACTTTGGAGTTATTTTAAATCCCGGATTTTTTTCTATACCGCTTGCACTTACAGAAATTACAGGTATGTGTTCAAAACCTGCATTTTTAAGTGCACGTCTTATAAACCCGATATAATTTGTTGCCCTGCAGCCGCCGCCGGTCTGGCTTATCATTACAGATACATTGTTTATATCATATTCTCCTGACTGCAATGCTCTTAAAAGCTGACCAACTACAATAAGTGCAGGATAACAGGCATCATTATTTACATATTTAAGCCCTATATCAATACAGCCCTTATCAATTGCTGGCATAAGCACAATATTGTATCCGCAGTTTCTCATAGCTTCCTTTGCAATATCAAAATGTATTGGCGACATCTGAGGCATAAGAATGGTATGGTTTTTCTTCATTTCTTTTGTAAATACCGCTCTTTGTTTTCTCTCAGCAGTTATTTTTAGTTTAAAGTCCTTCTGACGTCTTTCCTCCAATGCTGCAAAAAGAGAACGTATTCTTATTCTTGCAGAACCTAAGTTACTTACCTCATCAATTTTTAAAAGTGTATATACTTTTCCTGTTGAAGATAAAATATCATGTACTTCATCTGTTGTAACTGCGTCAAGACCACAGCCAAAACTGTTCAACTGAATAAGTTCTATATTCTTTTTATCCCTTACATAACTTGCTGCTGCATACAGTCTTGAGTGATATGCCCATTGATCTCTTACATTCAGAGGCCTTGGCACCTTGTCCATACCTAAATGTGCAATACTGTCCTCAGTCAATACAGCAACTCCATAGCTGACAATCATCTCAGGTATACCGTGATTTATTTCAGGGTCAATATGGTAAGGACGGCCTGCAATAACAATACCTGTCATATCATTTTCTTCAATATATTTAAGGGTTTCCTCACCTTTTTTCTTTATATCCTCTCTGAAATTTTGCTGTTCCTTGTATGCAAGCCTTGCAGCTCTTTCAACTTCCTTTTTATCAATTTCAGGAAATTCTTCCTGAAGTCTTTTTACAAGAATATTCTCATTGTTCAAATTAAAGAAAGGATTTTTAAAATCTATATTTAATTCCCTTATTTCTTCAACATTATTTTTTATATTTTCAGGATAACTTGTTACAATTGGGCAATTGTAATTATTATCTGCTTCATCTATTTCCTTTTTTTCGTATGCAACACAAGGATAGAAAATAAACTTTACGCCGTCATCAATAAGGCTCTTAATATGTCCGTGCACTATTTTAGCCGGATAACAAGCTGACTCACTTGGAATTGATTCTATACCAAGCTCATAAACTTGTCTGCTGCTTTTAGGACTTAATTTTACACTGTACCCAAGTTCAGTAAAAAATGTAAACCACAAAGGATAGTCTTCATACATATTTAGTACTCTCGGAATACCAACAACGCCCCTCTTTGCCTCTTCAGCAGGTATAGGAGTATAGTTAAACAACCTGTTGTACTTATATTCAAAGAGATTAGGAACACAGCCTACAGAAGCTTCTTTACCCAAGCCCCTTTCACATCTGTTGCCTGATATAAATCTTCTGTTGCCGCTGAATTTATTTATTGTAAGCAGACAATTGTTTCCGCACCCCTTACATCTTGTAAAACTTGTTGTCACATTCAGGTTTTCAAGCTCCTCACTTGAAAGAAGTGTAGATTTTTCTCCTTCTGTATACTTATCTCTTGCTATAACAGCCGCACCAAAAGCTCCCATTATACCGCTTATATCCGGTCGTATAGCTTCTCTTGTTGATATGAGCTCAAAACTTCTCAAGACAGCTTCGTTGTAGAAAGTTCCGCCCTGTACAACTATATGTTTTCCCATATCTGTAGGGTCTGTAATTTTAATAACTTTCTGAAGAGCATTTTTTATAACAGAATATGCAAGTCCTGCTGAAATATCTGCAACCTCCGCACCTTCTTTTTGTGCCTGCTTTACTCTCGAATTCATAAACACAGTACATCTGGATCCAAGGTCAATAGGGCTTTTTGCAAACAAAGCAACCTTTGCAAAATCCTGTACACTTAAATTCAGACTCTTTGCAAAAGTTTCAATGAATGAACCGCAGCCGGCAGAACAAGCTTCATTTAAAAGCACACTGTCAATTACTCCATCCTTTATTCTGATACACTTCATATCCTGGCCGCCTATGTCAAGTATAAAGTCAACATCAGGGTCAAAGAATGCAGCAGCTTTATAGTGTGCTACTGTTTCAATTTCGCCTAAATCCACCATAAGAGCCTCTTTTATAAGACCCTCGCCATAACCTGTAACACAAGCCTTCTTTATTTCCACACCTTCAGGCATTATACTGTATATATGCTTTAAGGCTCCTATTATCATTTTTAATGGATTTCCTTCATTTCCGGCATAAAATGAATATAAAAGTTCACCCTTGTCACTTATAAGAGCCAGCTTTGATGTTGTGGAGCCAGAATCAATACCTAAAAACACATTTCCTTTATATGTATCAAGATCACCCTTTTTAACTACAGATCTATTATGTCTTTCTTTAAACTCTTCGTATGCCTTTTCAGAACTAAAAAGAGGTTCAAGTCTGTTTATTTCCATAGTCAAGTGCTTTTCACCGCTTAAATTTTTAATAAGGGTATCAAAATCAAAGCAGTCCTCTTCATTTGATGTCAATGCACTTCCCATTGCTGCAAACAGATGAGAATTTTCAACTTCAATAACTTCATCATCTCTCAGATTAAGCACATCTATAAATCTGGCTTTTAACTCTGTGAGAAAATGCAGAGGACCTCCTAAAAATGCAACTCTGCCCCTTATAGGTTTTCCGCAGGCAAGTCCGCTTATTGTTTGATTTACAACAGCCTGAAAAATTGACACTGCAAGATCAGACTTTGCAGCGCCTTCATTTATAAGGGGCTGAATATCAGTCTTTGCAAAAACCCCGCATCTTGCTGCTATAGGATAAATTACATTATAATTTTTTGCATATTCATTAAGTCCCATTGCATCTGTCTGCAAAAGAGATGCCATCTGATCAATAAATGAACCTGTGCCGCCTGCACAAATACCATTCATTCTTTGCTCAATTCCGCCTCTGAAATATATAATTTTTGCATCTTCACCGCCAATTTCAATAGCAACATCAGTCTCAGGAGCCGCAGCGTCAACAGCATTGCTTACTGCAACTACTTCCTGTATAAATGGAATACCTATCCATTCAGAAATTGACAAGCCTCCGCTTCCTGTAATCATAGCAGAAAAGGTAACATTGCCTATTTCTTCTTTTGCGTCTTTAATTAAACCCAAAAGTGTTTCCTGTATATTTGAACAGTGGCGTCTGTAGTCTTTAAATACTATATTATTATTTTCATCCAACACAACTAACTTTATAGTAGTCGAGCCAATATCTACACCGGTTTTGAATTTCTTCATAGAAAAACTCTCCCTCTATTTGTCTTTTTTACTATGATTTTTTATTAAATAAGACCACACAATTTTTATTAGCCTTAATAGTGTATTATACTACAATTTTTTCCGAAATTCAACATTAATATAAAATTTGTTAGATAACTAACTTTACATTTTATCTATCATATTATTATTCCTCAGTACAAACTATTATGTTAATTATTTCTATACTTTAATTTGCATTAAATTTTACAGAGCAATTATCCAAAAATACTACTTAAAAAATTGTAAGACATATTGCTGTAACTGCCGCTTTTTAAAAAATTCTACAACAGCAATTTCATCATTAAAGGAAATATGCTTTCTGATACCTTTGAATAAAGGCAAGAAAGCATAATAAAGAAAAAAATATATTAATATAACACAAGATAAAAATTTCTTATTCTTAACATTTTATATATTAAGGTTATTTGCAATAAATTCACTTTAAAACTTATTCATACAGCTGCTATACCACTTATGTGCCCCATCACAAATACTTATATTAATTTCTTCTCCAAACAATCTATAGCACTTATTTGCAATTTCAAGCTGCTCAAAAACACCCTTAACACCTCTGTCTCCGTTAAGTTTATCATCAGCACCTGTTTCAAGATATATTTTCTTTGGTGCAGCTAATGCCAAAATATCACCCATATCCACATATCTCCATTGATTTGGTATAAAATTACAGCCGCATCTGTTCTGGTAAATCAAAGTATCTTTAAAACTATGAAAAAATCCACTGACTATTGCCCTGCTGATTTTATCACTCATTACAGTAAGCCAAAGTGCACTGTGACCTCCTCCTGAAAATCCACAACAGTAAATTTCATTAAACCCCTCATTTGAAATAAAGTTCGCTAACCTTAGATTTTCAGATAATATTACTCCCTGCAAACTCATTCCCATGCTTATAAGTGCATTGTTAATGTCATTGCATTCGGCACTTTTATCTTTATATATACCCAGTGTTCTTTCCCCAGCACCCAACAAATCTGGAATATACACAGTATAACCTTTATCCAGAAATTCAAAAGCGTATGTATAGCAATACTTTTTTATGCTTGTCCTATAGTCTTCAGCTTCATTGCCGACAAGCCCTTCCTTACCGTCACTGCCATGTCCATGAATAGCAATTACAGCCTTACCGTTTGTTTTTTCTTTTGGTTTTAATACATAAAAAGGCATATATAATCCTTCAATAGTATTAATCTCATATTTAAGTCTTGTATAATAACCAAAATCTTTTTCTTCAAGCAATTCAGGCTCTTTATATGCATATTTTATGTTTTTAAAACCCATAATTTCTTTTAATTTTTCTTTAGTTTCTGCTGCCCAAATTTTATATTCATCAATTGTGCCGCCGCAAAATCTTAACTCAGGTATCTGCGGCATATTTTTTTTTATAAATTCAAGACCATTATATCTGTAGTTCATATAGCACTCCTTATTATAGTGTTTACATAGACATTCTTTTATTA
>CAJKOJ010000090.1 GCA_905201505.1 uncultured Eubacteriales bacterium
TTCTGTTGGCTTTTCGTTTCCGCCTTCATCTTCTGTTGTACTTTCAGCAGTTGTTTCTTCTGTTGTTGTTTCACTACTGCTTTCTGTTGTAGTAGTTCCCTCAGTTGTAGTTTCTTCTGTTGTTGTCTCTGTTGGTCCTACTACTGTTGTACTTTCTGTTGGCTTTTCGTTTCCGCCTTCATCTTCTGTTGTACTTTCAGCAGTTGTTGCTTCTGTTGTTGTCTCTGTACTGCTTTCTGTTGTAGTAGTTCCTTCTGTTGTGCTCTCTTCTGTTCCTGTAGTTTCCTCCGTTGTTGTTTCAGTTGTACTCTCTGTAGTACTTTCTGTTGTTAATTCAACATTTTTAATACCTACAACAGCAAAATTACTTTCACTATTTAATACAACATTATTCTTATCATAACTTACATTAATTAAATCGTTTTTACCTTCATTAAGAATATTTCCATTAATATCTGTTTCAAAAACATAATATTCTGTTCCGTCTTTAATATCATAAGGCAAATTTTCAAAATTTACACTTCCTGTTATTCCATCAGGTGAACCTGTCATACTTAATTTTTGAGATGCAACCAATTTATATATACCATTCTTTTTAGTAAACACGCCAAAATAAAAAGTATCCTTTGAAGAATTGTCAGAAATATAAGTTTTATCAACTGTTATCTTTCCATTATCTTTTGATCCTAATACCCATACACCAACCTTAGCAGGTTCTGCGATAAGATTCTGTATAATATTCTTTGTTGTTGAATAAGAATAGCCAAAGTTATTCCACGCAATATTATTTTCTCCGGTATTTGTTACAACCTCAGGAACAATACCTTCAAATTTAATTTTAACAGTTGCTCCAACCGGAATTTCAAACTCAGCAGGGAACATAAATCTAACCAGAGATGTCGTTTCTGATGCTGTATCTGACCAATCAGTTACAAGCTGAGAGCCGCCTTTCCAATCCTCTGCATTTTCGTTATTAAATGTTGTTGTTCTGTCAGATGAATATGAAATGGCTGTCTCACTGCTTAAATCTTTATAAACCGTACCATCATTGTTATAAACAATAGCAGATACAAGTCCTCCCCAGCACACATCAAACGCTGATTCCCTTTGCAAACCGGTGATAACACCTATATCACCAACAAAAGGCAATCTGTCAATTATTGAAATTTGATTGATTGGCTGATTTGATGAATTAGTAACATTTAAAGTATATGTTACATTTTCACCCTGCATACCCTGTACATAATTATCAGGCGAATTATATCTGCTGTCACCTTTATCATATACGGGGTCATAACTGTGTCCATCAGATATATATTCAATTTCTTTATAAGAAGATGTTGCTATACTTAATATATTAAACACAGCATTATCTGCAATGCCGCCTTCAATTTCAAAACCCGATGAAATATTTTCAGGTATATATCTGCCTGCCACATTGAGCTGAGCCTGGTTAGTTATTACACCCTGCACGCCTGCCTGACCATCAGCCAGCTTTGTTGCAAACTCAATAGTTATAAACTCATTTGGCTGCAATACATAATTACCGCCTTTAAATTCCCAAACAGCAGATCTTATACCTGTATCATCTATTTTAACTACAGCATCTGTATAGTCTAAAACTTCTTTTGTCCCGTCAGCCTTAGTCTTTACAATGCTTGGTTCCCAATCAGCAAGATTAACTTCACCTGCAGGCATATAAGTATATATAGAAGGCAAAACATCCTTAACTGTATACTCTGTCATAGGTATACCGTCTCCATCTGCTGTCATACCATTCTTTACAACAATAGACCAAGCAATATTATCTCCTGCATTAACAATTGAACCAATTTCAGAAAAATGTGATGCAGATTTTGCAAAGGAACCAAGACCTTGTTTTCCAATACCCGGATGCATTGTGTTTTCAACAACAGTAATTGTAGTAGTAATAGTTTCAGTTGTTACTATTTCTCCCTCCGGTGTTAAAAATTCATTGCTTCCTGATATTGCAACCGAATTATCAAAAGATGTTTTCTGTACACAATATTTTCCATTATCTATAATAGCATTGTTTGTTAAATTTTGAACCATTTCTTCTGTCAATTTAGTCTTATAAGAAATATTAACAAACCCATTTCTGCCATTATTGTATTCATCACACTTAATATTAATATTTTCAAAATTAATAGTAAATTGATTTCCTATAGTTTCTACATCATATTTTAACTTTTCACTATAATTTTGATCATAATAATAGATGGCATTTATCTCACTGTTTAACATCATTCCCTCAGGAAGCACATCAAGAACCTTAAAATTACTATCTATATAATTTGCCTTTCCATTATTGACAATTTTGACATTATAATCAAAACTAAGATTTCTTAATGTTTCAGCAAGTGCTTCTTTACTTTCTGCTTCTACAACAGGGAACTTTTCTTTGCTTGCTTCTTTAAACAACTCAAGCTCAGGATAGCTGGACAATAATCCAAAATTCACAGTTGAATTGTTTCCATTAACTACAGCTGTATTAGTACCATTTGTAAAACCGTCATTTAATATAAGCGAATACTCAAATTCAATGAATCCGCCCGGTTCCATTGAGAAAGCATCTGTATAAAAACTTGCTGCCTCATCTGTGGCTGAAAAAGTCAGTGTTTCTATGAACGGATTTCCTATATAATATACATACTTACTGTATTTATCCCCTTCTTTAATACCGTTTACTTTATCAGTATCTATAATCTTGTATTCAATTTTGTTATTTTCAGCACTATAACTGCCTCCGTATCCATTACTAGTCAAAGTATCTGTTACAGTCATTTCATTATATGTCATAGTTTGACTGTTGTTATATACCTTAACTCTAAATGTTATCTTTTTACCAATATTATTATCAGGTAAAGTATGACTGTCAGTTATATCATTTCCTTCAAAGTCATAAACCTTCTTTGATGGTACTAACCCTCCACCGTTACCTGTAATATCTGTAGATGACCCATCTCCGTCAGATGGCTTTTCAAAACTACCGTCCTCTGATTTTACAACTGCAATATTTACAATTTTATCGCCTTCTTTAACATTCTCATTTACTTTAGCTTTTACTGTAAATGTAAATTCTGCCCTTGGCTTCATCATACCTATAAATGTAAATGTTATTTTCCTTGTACTCTCGTCATAGCTTGATGTAAATCCGTTTGGAGTAACAACTGCTGTATAATCAAGTCCCTCCGGAAGCTCATCTTCTACAATAAGAGGTGCATCTTCACTATATGTTTTTCCAAACTCACCATTATTGTTCTTCAATACAATCTTATAAGTAATCTCATCTCCTGCTGCCGCATATTCTTTATCACTTGTTTTTGTAATAATAAAGTTATTCGGATTAAATTGATTTTTACTTATAGATGCATCTGAAGAAATACTGATTCCATATTCATCAGTTAATGTTGCTGTATTTATTACATTACTTTTATTTTCAAATTCTTCATTTGCCACAACAGGTATTTTAATTACTATTTTACCTCCTATAGGCAAATTAATATTTTCCCCTGTAACGGCATTGTTTTCTACAACAAAATCCCCTGTTGAGTTACCTAATTTTTCCACAGATATTCCTACAGAATCTCTATATGTTACACCATCCGGAAGTACATCTGTAAATAATGAGTTAAATGAATCCTCTGTGCCTGTATTTTCGATAACAACAGTATACTCAAAAAATTCTCCAACAGTAACAGATGTATTACTAACCGATTTTTTAATCCTAAGTTCAGGTTTCTTTTTATGAACATTAATTTCAATTGTATCTTCTTTTGTATATTCATTACTTGTAAGCTTTGCAACATTTGCTATACTTACATCAGAATCATCTGTAACTTTCAGAGCAACATATCCTTCTAAAACAGACCCGGGCTTCATTTCTGTTGCAAAAAATGAGAAAACACCATTTTCATAAGAAATACCTGCACCTGTAACTCCATTACTATTACCGTTTACCCAAGCAATCACGTTGTTACCATCTGCATTTATACTATTAGATGATGTATCAAGATTCTGATTACTATAGTTCCAAAACTTATCTTTTACTTCTTCAAACTCCTCAGTTGACACAAGCTCAAGACCATCCGGAATAGTATCTATAAAAGAATGGTCATATATGGTTGTATCACCATTATTTGTTGATGTTACCTTATATATTATTACATCCCCTGCTACAACAAATATATTTGTATTTGACGGATCTGGCGATGTATTCCAGCTTGGATATGTGTCATATTGATCGGCTACATCAAATATTGACTTTTCAATAGCATTTGATAAACTCTCATCAAACTCCCTTGGAAGTCTTAAACTTACCTCAACATTAACATCTTCATCAAGTGAATTACTTTGACCAAATATATCAATATAATCTGTATGCAAGTTGGTTATTATCGCTGAACCATCTTTAAAATCCTCATTAATAATAACACTGTCTTTATTTATTGTAACCTGAGGCTGCTGATAAGTAAGCTGATTAGTTTCATCTGTACTTGTTTTCGTATATTTTACAACAAACCCTGTAATTTTGTCACCGTTTACTACAGGGGTAATTTCTGCACCATCTGCATTTGTTACAGACACTGCTGTATTTATATCTGCATCTGATGGTATATACATACCTTCAGGAAATGTGTATGTGTCTGTTACTATAAACTCTCTAGTATATATAACACCAATATCTTTTAGAGTATTATCATCAAATAAACCAGTATCTGCATTATACTTGTTAGAATCATACTCTGTAATTGTAAAAATAATATCATTACTCAAAGAATATGAATTATCTGCGTTTTTATTAAGTGCAAGTTCACTGTAGTTTGAACCCTTATTATGATCCCAGAATGAATTTGCTTCAGCTTTTATATTATCATTGGCAAGTACAGTTGGCATTTCATTTTCATCATATGTAACTAAACTTACTTCTGTACTTTCACCATTATTAGTTATACCCTCAGGGTATCTGCATTCAAAAGATACACCTATTGTTGAACCTTCAACAACAGCTTCTTTATCTACTTCTATATATCTTGTTCCATCATCTCTTACTCTCATAACAAAAGTAAGATAACCTGATGCAGTTGATACAGAATAAACAGATCCGTCTGTAAAGCCTTTATCATCAAACTGTAAAAACTCCATCTTACTGTCACCCAAATCTATTATTGGCTTTATATTGGTATCAGTAATTAATGAGCTTGCTCCTCCTATAGTCATAAAAAGCATAAAATTTTCACCTGATGGAACAATGTCTACAGGATCTAAATTAACATCAAGAAAATCCAGTGATACTGATGTTTCCTCTGTATCCGCATAAGTCTGTATAATAATCGTTTGAAAAACCATTACCATAAGAAGCAAAACTGATAAAATACGCTTTCCGTGACGTACAGATATCACTTTAAACATAAAATATTTCCCCCTTTTATGTGTACATACAAAATACATATTTACCTCCCAATAAATATGTATTTAATCTTCATTTTTATAAAATTGTATTGTATCATACATTCATCATTATCTATTTTATTATATCAGACATTTAATTGAACCACAAGGAAAATATTAACATTTTGTAAATTTTATTAGCAATTATACCGTGCACACGCACAAATATATTTTTTTTGTGCACATTTACTAAATACAACCTATTCTCTTATATCTCTTACTATTTCTCTCATCCAATTTACCAGTGGAGATTTGCTTTTTTCATATAAAACCCTATTTTCATTAACTGTAGTTTCCTCTGTTATTGTTTCAATCTCTTCAACATAATCTGTTCTTTCTTTATAAGTATCCTTTTTGTTTCCGCTTAAACTATATATAATCAAAATGCACGATGCAAAAATTGATATGTCAAGCAAAATTACTATAACTATAACTAAAATTTTTTTCCATATTCTTTTCATTTCCCTGATTCGGGTAGGTCTCCGTCACTCCCT
>CAJKOJ010000091.1 GCA_905201505.1 uncultured Eubacteriales bacterium
ACAAAATGATTTGTATATATCAATTATAAAACTTAATATATAAATAAAGGTATTGATGAAATACTTATCAGAAGTGAGTATAATAAACAGTTACTAAAACAATACAGCAAAAATAATATTAATTCTAATAACTTTGAATAAAATAATAAAAAATTTTTTAGTTCACATTAATAACATTTAATCAATATAAGCATATTATAAAAGCAAAAAAGACTCAATCCCTTACGGAAATGAGTCTTTTTTCATTAGAATTTTATTTAAATCTAATAATTTAATATGTAATAATACATTATTCCTTAACAGCACCCATAGTTACACCAGTCATAAAGTACTTCTGGCAGAATGGATAGATAAACATGAATGGAACAATTGATACAATAACGGCAGCACTCTTAAGAGTATTAACATTAATTCTTGTACCCTCAGTTGCATCCTGCTTATCCTGGAACAAATCTCTCAACTTATACTGGAAGTTATACTTATCAGATGACTTAATATAAATTACATAGTGGAAGTACTCTGACCATGCAGCTACAGCAAAGAATAAGCCTATAGAAGCAAGTGCAGCCTTTGACAATGGAAGTACAATTTTAACAAATATACCCATTGGAGTACAGCCATCAATTTCAGCAGCCTCAAATAAACTTGTAGGAATACCTTCAAAGAAACTTCTCATAAGTACCAAGTTATATACATTCATAGATGTTGGGAAAATTACAGCCCATAAAGAGTCAAGTAAACCAACTCTCTTCATAACTAAGAAAGTAGGAATAAGACCACCATTAAATATCATAGTGAAAAGTAACATATAACCAAAAATCTTAACACCTGGCATATCTCTCTGAATAAGTACATAAGCACCTAATGTAGAAATTAACAATCCCAAGAAAGTAGTCATCAATGTAGTATAAACTGAAATAAGGAATGGGTGATACAACTGCGGATCAGTAATTATTCTCTTGTATGCAATTGTATTGAACCAAACAATTTCATTAGTTTCAGGATCAAGACCTTTAGGCAAAAGATTAAGACCATAAACAGTCTGGTTAACCATAGAGTCTGCAAAAATCTTAAAAATAGGTACAATCATTATAGCCATTAAAGCAATAAAGAAAATACTGTTAAACAATACGAACCAAGAACGGGCAGCGTACTGTGGATTAAATAAACTAAATTTCTTTTTCATAATTCCTCAAACGCTCCTTCCTTATACAATACCGTATCCTCTGATCTTCTTACTGATAATATCAGAAGCAGATACAAGGACAAGGGATACAACAGACTTAAATAAACCAATGGCAGTTGAATAACCGTAGTCATTACCAACAATACCAACTCTGTATACATAAGTCTGAATAACATCAGATACATCGTAAACAAGTGAGTTATAAAGTACGAATACTGATTCAAATATATTCATAATCTTAGCAAGGTTAAGAATAAATACAACCAAAATAGTATTCATAAGTGAAGGAATTGTTATGTACCAAGTCTGCTTTAATCTGTTAGCACCATCAATTTCAGCAGCCTCGTATAAATCAGGGCTGATACTTGATAAAGCAGCTAAATAAATGATAGTACCCCAACCGGTTTCCTTCCAGCGGTTCATAATGTACCATACACCACGCCAGCACTTACTTTCAGTAAGAAAGTCAACAGGTTTATCAAGAATACCTATCTGTAATAAAATTGCATTTATAAATCCTGTATTACTATTATCAGCACCTGTTGCATCAGTACCTGCTGAAAGAATCAACATAAAGATAGATGCTGCAACTACCCATGAAAGGAAGTGAGGAAGATAAAGTACAGTCTGTACAATCTTCTTGCCCCATGCATGATTAATTTCATTAATCAAAAGTGCAATAATAACAGTAAGTACAGTTGCAAGTACTAAGTTAAAGAAACTCAGTATAATAGTGTTTTTAAAAGCAGTATGGAACGGATCAGATGTAAACAATCTCTGGAAGTTACCCCATCCGATAGAATAATCCGGACCTGTACGTAAAGTTATCTGTTTTAACTTATAAGTTGACCATGCATATCTTACACCGAACATTGGCCAGTAGAAAAATATTGCAAGAACGACCGCTACAGGTAAAAACATAAGATAGAACCATCTGTATTTATACAGACGCTGTCCTAAACTTGGCTTTTTAACTATAACGTGATCAAAATTCATATTATCTTTTTTATTTGCCATTTTTAAACCATCCTTTCGAGAGAAAATTTTACTCAGCAGCTGATGTTTCTTCTGTATCAGAAGTACCGCCGTTTGCAGCAGCCTCAGCTTCAGCCTCTGCAGCTAAGTTTGCATCACTATTTAAATCATCAAGGATAGCATTAGCATAATAGCTGCCCTTTTCTGCATAGAACTGCATAGCTTCTTCAACAGACATCTTGCCAGTAACAGCATTTGCTACAACCTGATTCTTAACAACGTTAAGATCTGCTAAATTCTGAGAAATTGTATCATTTACAATTGGTACCTTAGCAAATACTCTGTTCTCTCTGAATGTTTCAAGTGAAGATGATACCATTGGATCGAGAGGAATAGGATCATTCCACTCAGTAATAGTAAGTTCAGGAGCATACATAGACTTTTCAACCTTATTATCAGGGTCAGTATAGTATGGAAGTGCCTCACATGAACCATCAGCATTTATCACATAATGTTTGTCCTTTACACCGTGAGTAAATAACATCTGTCCTGCACCGCCGTCATGTGAAAACATAAGGAAATGCTCAAATACAGCAGCCTTATTTGGTGCGTAAATAGACATTGCCATTGCGGTAGGAACTCTCTCTGTATATCCGCCTGTTTCTTCAATAGGCGGTATTGCTGTAAGCTGACCATCATTCATAGTTCTCTGAAGCTTTAATGACCACATACCTGCCCAGTAATTAAAAGCACCTACCAAGCCTGAGCCTAACTTATCTCTACAAGTAGATGTTTTGTTAGTTACGATTTCTGCGTCTATCAAACCTTCCTGATATGCGTCACGAAGTCTTGTAATAGCATCTACCATATTAGGCTGAGCAAAACCATCAACATACTTGCCGGTAGTTTCATCCTTGTAAAAGTCAGGTACTGCATCCTGATAAAATTCTCTTAAATAAATATCATATGGTGTTTCTGTATTAAGAAGACCTGCTGCTGTAATTGGAATAGCACCATTTCCTCTTGCCTTAAATGCTCTAAGCATTTCAATAAATTCGTCATAGTTCTTAGGTGCATCAAGACCGGCTTCATCTAACCAATCTTGTCTTACATAAGTAATTGTACCATTACCTGCTGCCATAGGGAAACCATAGAGCACACCATTAATTCTAAGTGCATCTACATAATCCTCATCAACAATCTGCTTGCAGTTTGATGTAGATTTTTCCCAAGCTTCAGTCATATCCCAAAGAGCACCTGAGTTAGCTAATTCAGGATAATATGTTGAACCCATTTCAATAATATCTGCAGGCTCTTCACTTGCAAAAGAAAGTGTAACCTTTTCATAATACTTAGCATGATCAGGCTTTTCAATTTCAAGCTTAATGCCTGTCTGATTATAATATTCATCACAGACATCTTTAAGTCCATTTTCTTCAGTCATTATTGTATCAGCCATTAATGAAATAACTTCTGGCTTATCGTTAGGGTCACCGTAAGTAAGATCAATAGGGCTCTCTGCACTTTCATTACAAGCAGCAAGGCTGGTAACCATAACCATTGATAAACCAAGAGCTGAAACACGTTTAAAAACGTTCTTTTTCATGGAAATCCTCCTTTTATTTATATGTTAATTATATATAGCTTATTGTCTGCACACACTCAAATGCAAACCCTTAAAAATAGAACACTAACTTATTGGTCAATCTGCAAACAGCTATCAGTAACTTATTGTAAAAATATTTCCAAAAAGCCATCAAACAGCCATCTGCCTATTGTAAAAATTACCAAAGAAAGTATCCTAACATCACAGGTAAACTATATTATTAATCTTTGTATAGCTATTATAGCATATTTTATTAGTTAATGTAAAGGTTTTTTTCCATTTTTTTTAGCAATTTTAACAACAAATTTTTAGTATGGGTAATTTCTGTGTTACAAAATTCCTATACAAACCAGTAATTATTGTAAATATTGCATATTTTGTGCATCTTTCTTTGTTAAAAGTATCTCAAAATAAAATGCCGGTTAAATAAAACCGGCATTTTTACTAATGTTGACCACCTACAACCACGTCATTATCAAGTTTTCCGTATAAAGTCAAAGTATAAATACCTGAAATACCAACTAAAGCATAAATTATTCTGCTTATCCAGGAATCCATACCGCCAAAAAGTGCTGCTACAAGGTCAAACTGGAAAAATCCTATTAATCCCCAGTTAATTGCACCGATAATTACCAAAGTCAACGCCGTGTAGTCCAATGCCTTCATATTCATAAAAGCCCTCCTCTCTTATAAATGAAAGTATTGTTGCCGCCCTGTTACAGACAAAAAGCCCAAAAAGCTTATCTGTTTTTTCAAAATATCCATAAAGTCATTAATACCTGAATGAACACTCCGATTTTTATTCAGGGCAATCAGTACTGCAGTATCTGACATAATAATATTGTTAGCAATTTATCTTATTTTATAATATATTTAATATCAGCATTTTCTGTATTTCCTGCCAAAGAAATACTAAGCTTGTCAATATTAAATATTTCATTTGCCAGTTTTCTTATATCCTCAGCTGTAACCATTTCTATTTTTTTGATGAGAGTATCCGCTGATATATATTCATTTTTTAAGACAACAGATCTGCCCATTGCAGACATTGTTCCCCCGACGCCTTCTTGTCCCAATATTATATTACTTTTAAGCTGTGTTTTTAACTTTTTAAGCGATCTGTCTGTTAAAACATCATTTTTAACAATACTTAAATTTTCAATAATATTTTTTATAACTGTATCAGCTTGTTCCGGGTTTAATTCGGCACATATTTCAAATAATCCTGTATCAGCATAACTTGAAGCATAACTGTATATTGAATATACAAGTCCCAGTTCTTCCCTAATACACTGAAAAAGCCTTGAACTCATTCCACCGCCTACGGCAATATTCAATAATGCAAGCACATATCTTCTTTCATCAAATATATTAAGCCCTTCAAATGCCACACATAAATGAAGCTGTTCAATATTTTTCTTAATATTTACATTTACAGGCTTATATACCGCTTTTGTATCATATTGCTCTAAATTTTCCGTCTTCCAGTTTCCAAAATATTTATTACTGTAAAACTCAGCCTTATTTCTGTCTATATTACCTGCAAAAGAAATAACCGTATTATCAACCTTATAGTTTTTGTTAAAATATTCTACAAGTTGTTTCTTATCTATTTTGCTTAGACTTTCTTTAGTACCAAGTATAGGTTTGCCCAAAGACGAACCTGCCCATATTTTTGTATGCAGCTTATCTACTACAGCATCATCAGGCTGGTCGTCATACATTCCAATTTCTTCATATATAACTCTTTTTTCTTTTTCAAGTTCATTTCCGTCAAAAACTGAGTTAAAAAACATATCGCAAAGTATTTCCATAGCTGTATCTATATTTTCATCAAGTACTCTAAAATAATAACAAGTATATTCCTTAGCTGTATATGCGTTTATACTGCAGCCAATTGAATCCATATCCTCAGCAATATCTTTTGCATTTCTTTTCTCTGTTCCTTTAAAAAGCATATGTTCAATGAAATGAGATACACCGCTCATTTCATCTGTTTCATTTCTTGAGCCATTTTTAACAAATATACCAAAGGCTATGCTTTTTGAGTAAGGCATATATTCATTTACCACACGCAAGCCATTGTTTAATTTAAAAATTTCTGCCATTTTACACACCTCACAAAAAAACTGCCTAAACATAGTCT
>CAJKOJ010000092.1 GCA_905201505.1 uncultured Eubacteriales bacterium
TTTTGTAATAAATAATTATATATTATGAAAAAAGGTTAATTATATTAATGGAGGTGTTTTTATGTCAGTTGTAACTATTACAAATGAAAATTTTGAAAATGAGGTTTTAAAAAGTGATAAGCCTGTACTTGTAGATTTCTGGGCTGTATGGTGCGGACCTTGTCAGATGCTTTCCCCTGTTGTTGACCAGATTGCAGCAGAAACTCCCGCTATAAAGGTTGGAAAAATAAATGTTGATGAACAGCCTGAGCTGGCACAGAAATTTGGAGTTATGTCAATTCCTACACTTATAGTTTTCAGAGAAGGTAAAGTAACAAATAAAAGTGTTGGTGTAATATCAAAGGAACAAATTTTGAATTTAATCTAAAATAAAAAGAATTATTGATTATCCGCTGATATACAGTGATTCTCAGTATTTATATGAAGTTTACAAACTTGCTTATACTGTTTATCACTTATGTATAAATTTGATATGACATAAAAAAGGTAAATTATTAATATACAATTAACACTTTTCTTTTTAGTTTTAATATGTTTTACTGAATGCGTCATTCTGAAGATAAGCAAAAAGCGGTAACAGACACCACAAACATTCGAAATATTTTGGATTTTTGTGGTGTTATTTGTTGTTATTTGATTAGTGTAAGCTGATATGGCAATGTACGTAAAAAAATATTTAAGTTTAAAGTTTGTTGATTTTTTAGTATGATGATAAAAGAAATTGTTTAATTGTTATGTACACCGTAGAAAGGATGTACTGATTATATGCAAAAGAAAATTATTCCTGCAATCTTTACGATTGCATTGATTATTTCAGTTTTTTTTGCTTTGTACTCAATTGGCAATGTACAGGGAAATGCCAGGGTTGTAAATTATACCGGAATTGTTCGTGGTGCTACACAAAAACTGGTAAAAAAAGAATTGAATGGGGAGAGGGACGACGCTCTTATTAAAAAGCTGGATGGAATTATTGAGGAGCTCCAAACCGGTAAAGGTGACAATTATCTGATTTATCTTAAAGATGAGGAGTTTCAAAATCAGTTATCTGTTGTTCAGGAAAAATGGATAGAAATTAAGAATGAAATTCAAAAAGTTCGCCGGGGTGAAAGCAATGAACTGCTTTATAAATTAAGCGAAGAGTATTTTGCTGAAACGGATATAGCAGTGCAGGACGCTGAAGCTTATACGGAACGTGGAGTTCAGCATGCCAAATGGGGTCTTATTCTGTTGACAGGAGTATGGCTATTGATTGCTGCCTTTGTTGGATTTTTCACATCACGAATTTCCAAGCGTCAGCAGGAATTAGAGAAAATTGAAGATGAAAACAAAAAGAAGAGTGAATACCTTTCTGTGCTTGCAAAGCAGCTTCAGGCACCAATGAATGAAATGTCAGAACTCTTATATATTACAGATATTGAAACGTATGAACTTCTGTTTTTAAATGAAGCGGGACAGCGTTCTTTCAATATTGATAATTTTTATGGTCAGAAATGTTATAAAGTTCTGCAAGGAAGAGATACGCCTTGTACATTTTGTAATAATAATATATTAAATGAAAAGGAAAATGTTACATGGGAATTTACAAATCCTATTACACAGAGGCATTATCTCTTAAAAGACCGTAAGATTATTTGGGATAACCGCAAAGCAAGAATGGAAATTGCTTTTGACTTGACAGAAACTGAAAATAAGAAAAAACAGCTTCAGTATTTGCTTGACGCTGAGCAGATGATTGTTGAATGTATTCATATCCTTTATAAAAAACAGGATATTAATAAGAGCATTCTTGAGGTGTTGACTAAATTAGGGAAATTCCTTTTAGCTGATAATGCCTATTATATTAGTATAAAAAATAAAAAGCTGGAAGTTGAACAGGAATGGCACAAAGACAGTAAACATATTCTCAATGATGAGTTTCAGAATATCTCTGCTGAAATTACAGAACGTTGGTTAAAAGCCTTAAAAGAACAGAAATGTCTTGTTATTGAAGATATTGAGTGTATTAAGGAGGAAGAACCTGAAGAATATAATATGCTTAAGAAATACGGTGTTTGCTGTATGCTTACAGCATCACTTGAATATAACGGGGAAGTAAGAGGATTTATAGGAGTGAACAATCCTCCTGCTGACAGAGTACAGCATATTGTATCATTCTTGCAGACATTAAGCTATTTCATTGAGTTGTCAGTTCAGCAGGATATTTCGCAAAAACAGCTGGCACAGTTAAGTTATCACGATATGCTGACATCATTTTACAATAGAAACAGATATATGGAAGATGTAGATAAGCTTTCAGAAAATGACCAAAGAGTTGGCATAATTTATCTTGATATAAATGGATTGAAAGATATTAATGATACTTTTGGTCACGCACGGGGCGATGAGGTTATTACTACAGCTGCAGAATATATGAAAAAAGTGTTTCCTGATGCAAGTATTTATCGTATTGGAGGCGATGAATTTGTCATACTGTGTCTGAATACTGATGAGGAAATATTTGTAAACCAGGTTATGGAACTGAAGCATACAATACGTGAAAATTCTTTATGCAAAATTGCTTTGGGCTATCGGTGGTCTCAGCATTCTGATAAGATATTGTCACTTATTAAAGAAGCTGATGCAGATATGTATGAGGATAAAAGGATTTATTATCACAATAATTTAAAATCCAAGCGTTATCGCCATAACAGTGATGAATTAATTTACTTGACTGATGATTCTGTATTGAAAGAAGAATTGGAAAAAGGAAACTTTAAAGTATATTTGCAGCCACAAATATGTTCTAAAACCAATCAGCTGAAAGGTGCTGAAGCACTGATTCGCTATTGCAATAAAAATGGTCAAGTTTTCCTTCCAAAGGATTTTATTCCTTTGCTGGAAGAACATAGACTGGTACCGCTTATTGATTATTATGTTTTTGAACAGGTTTGCAGTATGATACATAAGTGGAAGATGAATGGAATGAATATTCTGCCGGTATCTGTCAATCTTTCTCAGGAAAGTATGTTGAAAATATCGTTAAATAGTGATTTGCTGAAAATTTGCAGAAAATATGATGTATCTCCCGCTGACTTGGAACTGGAAATAAGTGAGCATGTGAATGAAGTAACTGAAAGAGAATTGATTACATTAATTTATTCTTTGAAAAAGGATAAGTTTAGAATTGCTCTAGATGATTTTGGCACGGCTTTTGCCAACTTTGCATTGTTATCTTCCAATGATTTTGATGTTTTAAAAATAGACAGAAGCATAGTTGTAAAACTGGGTTCAGACAGCCGTACAAAAATGATTGTAAATTCTATTAGTGAACTGTGCCGTAAGCTTAATATTGAAATAATTGCAGAAGGTATAGAAACTCAGGAACAGCTGAATACACTGATGTCCTGCAATATTTATATTGTACAAGGCTTCTTTTATGGTAAGCCAATTTCTGTCAGTGAGTTTGAAGAACGGTATATGAAGTGACCACTGATTACAGAAAACAAAAATAGAGTGTTACATACGGCTGAAAATAGCTGATAAGTTTTATATAGGTCAGATTTAAATAAAAGCAGGACTGAAATCCATTTTTGGATAACAGTCCTGCTTTTCTATACCAATGAAAAAAGTATTGCTGTAATAACGGAAAATATAATATACAAAATAAAATATATATCAATAAATCCTTTTTTTCTGCTGCCTATGTTATCAATTTGAATTTCAAATTCCGATGGGTTTTCCTGAAATATTGAAAGTTCAAAGTCTACTCTATGGTTTTTATTATATTCCATAAATTTTTTGCTGGTTATAATTAAAAACGGTGTTGTAATTAAAGTAAAAAATATACCTGAAACAATCATCTGATAATTGTTGTTTGTTGATACTGTTTCGTTTAAGGCTGCATTTACAGTTTCCGGAGAAATCATAAATATCAGCTTTGTATATAAAACCTGTGTTCCGTTAATCAGAAAGTGTGAAAATACGGAAGCATATATTGAGTTTGTATAAACAACAAGAAAAGAGAAAAATATACCGGCAGCAACTGCATATCCAATCTGATAAAAATCTAAATGAAACAAACCGAAAAACAGTCCTGAAACCAAAATAGCTTTTAAAATACCTACAGATTTATAATTATTCAATATTACTCCTCTGAAAGCTAATTCTTCAAAAACTGCAGGCATAATTGCCATAGCAAGAAGAGAAACTGGCAATGGCAGTTCTTTTATATAACTGTACAGTTCAAAATTAATGTCAGGCGGATAAAATATAGTTGTAACAGATGATATAACTGTAATTATAGGTGAAAATAAAATTGTAAGCAATATTATATACAGCATATTTTTGCCTGAAAGCCGCTCATGGGGTATAAGAGCTGAAAGTTTTGTGCGGCTTATAGTACAGTAAAATAAAACCGGAAGCAGTATTATAATTAAATCCTGTACAATAATTGATATAAGCTGGACTTTCTCTATATCGGCACTCGTTTGTACAATTGTAAATGAAAGTGCAAAGGAGGCAAATACAGAAAATAAAAGCATACCAAGGGCAAAAATATTAGCTTTTTTTGGATTCAACAATTGTTTTTTCCTCCTTTACAGAATATTTTTTTTCATAAACTCTGTTTATAAAGTCAAATAATAGTTTTGAAAGACAGGCAAAAATAGGTACGCCGAAGAACATACCCAAAGGTCCTGCAATTGCTCCGCCTACGACAATTGCAAATATAACTCCTATTGGTTTAAGACCAATTGAATCACCTAATATTTTAGGTCCTAAAATTATGCCGTCAAATTGCTGCAAAATTATTATAAACAGCAACACCCATATTCCCTTAACAGGTGAAACGAGAACAGTAAGTATTGTAACCGGTACTGCACCTATAAAGGGACCGAAATAAGGAATCATATTTGTAATTGCTATTATAATAGAAAATAACAGCGGATAAGGTATGTTTAATATCATAGCACCAATAAAGAAAATAAGCCCTATAATAAATGAATCAAGTGTTTTGCCTGTAAAAAAGTCGTTAAATGTATCGTTTATAAATTTTACATTATATACAATTATATCTGAAACTTTTTCAGAAAAAATGCTTCTGACAATTTTTATACCGAGGCTTATTACCTTTTCTTTGTCAATAAGGAGGTAAAAGGCTATAATAAGCCCCATTACCACATTGAGAAGAGAAGATGCAATGCTCATTGTGTGAGTGACAATTGACCATATCATATCAGGCAGATATTTAAGCCAGTCCGTAAATGTTTCCATAATATTGTTTATGGAATTAATAAGTGAGTTATATGCCTCTGATCCTAATACTATATGATTTTGTATAAGAAAATTATCTACCCATTTTTTCATACCTGAATAATCTAGACCAATTGCAATATTTATAATGTTCTGAACAGATGACATTATTTCAGGTATAATATATGATACAATTCCTATGATTACACCAATCAAAATTAAAAAGGCAATTGATATGGATAAAATACGTTCCCTCTTTTTTATTTTTGGGTCGTTTGTTTTAAAATATTTTATATTGCTGAAAATGCGTTTTTCAATACAGCGTGTGCCTATATTGAGCAGATATGCCATTACTGCACCGTATATAAACGGAGATAGTACACCCAAAATTATAGGAATAAAAGCAGATATTCTGATATTTTCTGTATATCTGTAAAATATAATTGCTGCAATTATTATACCTAAGGTGTATAAACTTTTTCTTAAATTATAATTATTCTTAAAAAAGTTATTCATTGTTTTCACCTCATCTTATTTTATATTTAATA
>CAJKOJ010000093.1 GCA_905201505.1 uncultured Eubacteriales bacterium
TATTTATAACTTATATCTTAAATATGTATTATATGAATTTTTATATATACTATACATCCGTATATCAATGTATACAATAATTTAATTTTATTGCAATACTACTGTACTATTACATAACCAACATTAATTGCCCTGTATATTAATAACATTTCCTCACTGGTATAAAGTGTAATATCATACTGCTTCATATTATTTACACTTCTGTCAAGTTCTTCAAAACTTTCCATAGTTGTTAAAGCACTTAAATCCTGTGCCATATATCCGGCAATCATTTTAATATTACCCTGCTTTTTACTAATAGCAGCTAAATCTGCAGCACTTGAAGTCATGTAATATGAGCTGTAATATTCTTCCTTAATTTTTTCCATATCCCTGCCATTAATAATTACATTTAGCACCAGATAATTATTAAATGTACAAAATCCATTATAAATTAATTCAATATACTTGTTATCCTCAGGAGAAACAGCAATTTTATCCCAATCCTTTTTCATTTTTTCAATATCACTTGATTTATTGCTTCCTTTATACCTTTCTACAGCAGAGTTTATATCCATACTAATTCTGTTTTTCAATTTTATGTTTACATTTGCTATATCCATATCTATATCGGATTTATATTCATCTGTACATTTAGCAAACAACTTGCCGTTTTTATAAATATCACAATTAACAATATAAATATGTGCACCCTTGCCTAAATTAATAATAGATGAACTATTAATTAAAAATATTCCGTCTTTTGAATTTATTCCATCCCCTGTTAAATTAATATATGCAAATTTACGCCCCTCAGTTATTCTAAATTCATATTCGCCTGCTGTTATATCTTTGCCTACTTTAAAGCCGCTGTTAAAACCTATTAATTTTGCTTCTTCAGTAACTAATTCAGTCACAGTTTCAGTTATACTCTCTGTTGTTGTTTCAGTAACTGAGATAACCGGTGTTGTAATTGAAACTTCTCTTTTTTCACTATCCCACTTAACATCACAGCCAAAACTTTCACTTACCGCTCTTATCGGTACCATTGTTCTGCCGTCAATAATCATAGGTGCAACATCAAGTCCCATTTCTTCACTATTTATCATATAGCTTTTTTCGTCAATTTTCATATTAATTTCAATATCAGCTTTTCTTGCTGTTATCATCTTTTCTTCCCCATTCCAGTTCACCTCTGCACCAAGTGCCTCAAATATAGCCCTCAAAGGTACAAGAGTTCTCCCATTAACAATTTGTGCCGGGGCATCTGTCTCAACAGTATTACCATCTATAGTAATACTTACCTCATCTGCACCATAACAAATACACGTGAAAAGCATTGTAAATACAGCAGCCAAAAAAACCTTTTGTTTCATTAAAATTACCTCCTCTTCATTCCTCAAATTTACATTATCAAAGACATTACATAACCTGTATACATTTTTAAGATGCCCTTTAATAATCATATCTGTACTTATATTTAGTATACAACATATTTACATTATTATCAAGACATTTATTTATGGTATATAAGTATACTATGTTTACTATTATATTAACCTACTTAAACTGAATACTCTGCAGAAAATGTGATGACAAATATATCATTCTTCTAAGTCACGGCAGCAAAAAATTGACAACTTTATCCACATATTTTAAATATTCTAAAGAAATTTACAGAATTAAATATAACTTGCTAAAAATACATTACTTATCTGCTATGAATATAACCCATAAATGGACAGGTGTATGCAGTATATAGGTTAAATAGGGGTACAACTTAAAATTTTCATTAAAGACATATTTAGTCCATCTTAAATTAATTTATTAACAATAAAAAATTAATATAATAAAAGCAGGCAGTGCCTTTTGTAAAAGCATTACCTGCTATATATCAGTTTGCTGTATTTACACAAAAATGAACCAAAATTGCAGCACCCTTTATCTCCCTCATATCTTTCAAATTCATAACAAAGAGCTAATTTACAAATAAAATCATACTTTGATTTTAACTTTACTCAATTATTCTTGTTTCAATATCTATCTTTGTATATTCAAGCCAATACTTAAGTTCAAAAGCATATTCCTTTTCCCTATCACCTGTCGTAGGATTTATTATATATTTTCCTGTCTCAATTCTTTCAGCTACAGGTGTAATAATTCTGCTTTTGCCTTTTACTGCCCTATACAATTCAGCAAGCATATTTGTAGGAAATACAACTGCATATATATCAATATCCTTGTATGTATTTACAAGAGTTTCAATATTTTCTACAGTTCTGTCATACTGAATAATTTCAATATCACCAAAAGCTTTTTTTAATGAACTTATTTGTCTGTCAGTCATGCAATGTCTGGATACCCATAGTAAATTCATTTGTTTTTATTCTCCTTTAATTCCCTCAATCGACTTAAAGCCCTTCCTAAGTCCTTCTTTATATTACCAGGTGTCCTGTTTTGCACAGAAACATAACCTAGATTAATATACTTTTCCTTATTATCATCATTGAAATTTTCATTTACCGAAGCGTGATTTATACAATTTCGCATAGCTTTAGCAAAAATATAATCATAAAATACTTCTTTTATTTTACATACACTATCGTCTCTACATTTAATTACATTATCCTCTTTTATTCGTTTATCACAACAGCATGCCTCATTAATCTTTATTTTTCCATTTTCAATCCAATATTTAATATTATCCGCTGTAAGTGATTTTTTAAGAACAATATCTTTAACTTTGTCATTTAAACCCAAAATAGCTCGTAAAATATGTTCCTTATTTATAATATAATTCATTACGTGCAATAAAGAGTTCGCATTAATTTCTCGAATATAATTATGCATAGAAGTATTATTACTATATTTATTTAACAGCATATCTTTCTTAAATTTTTTATAATTATAAGAATTACCATTAAACTCACAGCATAAATTGTTGCCAACATAGAAAAAATCTTTAAACCTTTCAAAATATTTTTTTAAAACATCATTATTAGGTATATGTGGTCCTAATATTTCATTTACAACATCAGTATAGTTTTCTTTGATTTTACCATACTCACCTTTAAACTGTTCTATAATATCTGCATCTTCATCCTGTAAATCTAATAACTCTTTATAAAACCATTCAGCAGCTTTTACAGAATCTAATGACTTATCATAAATAATTATTTCATTATAAATAAGATATTTAGGAACTCTTTCAACATAAATTGTTAGTGCCTGTTGAATAAGATCATTATCTACACACCATTGCAAAACATTCAAAATGTCATTTTCACGGTCCCTAATGTCTGTACCAATAAATTTGCTCTTTATTATATCTAACATTTGTTTAAATATAACTAACTTGTTGTTTACGTTTAAACAATCATCATCTTTTAAACTATTAACTATGGTTTCTATTTTATTATAGTATTCATCAAGTTTATCAACCTTACAAATTAATATATCATCTGAAAATTTATTCATTTCTCTTAAAAGTTCTTTTACTTGTTTGACATTTTCAACCTCAAAAACTTTTTCTAATATTGTTGATCTGCCGGTAGTAACAAACTGATTTACACCATCTAATACTTCAAGTAAATCATAAGTATCAACAATCTTTATTGCACCCACCCCAGACTGAAAGTTCATATTACAATATAATGGCATTTTTACCGTTACACCTTTATAATTTAGAAACTTTACCAAAAGCTGAAGACTGTTTCCATAATTTCTTTTGCCTCCTGTTGTATCAAGATAAACTACATCGCCTTCTTCTAAATTCTTTGCAATTTCATCAAGGCTGCTTGTTATACCATCACTGCCATAATCAACAGCAATAAACTCTAATTTGTCATTACCGGCAAAATCTTGGATTATATTTTTGTAATATTCTTCTGTAGTAATGCCATTTTCAGTTTCCTCATTGATTGTCCAGAATGTTTTGTCCCCTTTTTCAATAATACGTTTATTTACACGCACTTCTTTTGATGCCAAATAAACTATTTTATCAAGATGTTCATCTCTATTCCTTAACCATTCTATGTAAAACTTTGTTGCTGCTTCATTTGTCTGAATAGCCTCAATAGTATACTCTTTTTCCCCTTCATCTTTATATTCATACTTATATGATTTCAGTTGCTCACCTTCTTTATTTTTTTTATTACCATTAATAAGGCTCAAATTTGTAATCATTACATTCATAATATTCACCCTAATCAGTCATCAAATTTTATTCCATCTAACGAATTTGCCAACTGGTTGTTCTTAAATCCGTTATTATACTTATTATTTTTATTGCCTGAATTTTTGCCTTTTTTATTGCCATCTTTTGCATATCTATTTTTATTGTTATCACCATTTGACTTTTTCCCCTCATTATCGACAGCGCATACATCGTTAATTTTTTCTACGACTTCTTCAGCATAAGGCAAATATTCATTTCTGCTTTGATATTCTTTTTTATCAATATCCATATATCTGATATATTTAGCTTCATTTTTATTAAATACAGTTTTCTTCATAAGCATAAAGTTTTTAATACTTTCTATATCATCAACACTTTTACTATTTAAAAATTCCTTGGATATTTTATCTTTATACTTACAAATGTACTCATCAACAGATTTGTCTGACTGACTATATATACCATTAAAAGAAATATCATCAGGATTATAAAGCTTAGTATAATCATACAAAGAGACAACTATATCATCAATCTTTATTCTGCCATAACCGTAAGCCTTCCCCATACCAATATTATGATAACAATTGTCATTAAGCCTTAAACACCAAAGCAAAAGTCCAAGCTCATCTTCATTTAAATTTTTGAACTTTATTCTGCCTTTAAATACAGTATTTTTACCAAAAGGATTTAAAGTAATTTTCATATTGTCATTAATTTTTCTGTCACTTTCATAATTTACGTTTTCGTCTCTTAACCAATATTGTTTAACACCTCTGATTTCAGCAGTTCTATTATCTACATTATTAATTTTTCCATTATAATCACCATTATAATCAACACCATTGAGATAATCAAAATAGCTGCTTGCTTTTGGTCCTGCTGCCGGAATATCAGCACAATTACCATCTTCAATTTTAACTATTTCAGCATCTTCAAAATACAATCTGGATTTATATGCATTTTCTTTTGAAATAAATCCAAACATAGCCTTTTTATAATCAATAACCATGTGTTTATGATTTGATGGAATAAATTCATGAACAGACTTTTCATAAAACAATCTTATATTAGGTGTAAATCCAAAACCTCCTATATATTTTACATTATTATTTAAGTGTAAAATAAAAAACACGGGTTTTTCTTCACCTTCTTCAGGAAGATCATAAAAATCTTTAAAGCTCTTACCAAGCTGCTTTTCTTTTGTTCTAAAATCATCTTTAAATGCATTAACATAATCATTTTCAATTTCATAACAATTACTATCTGATGTTTCCGGAATTAAATAAAAATTCTTTTTCTCACTATATCGTTTGCCACAATTATCTTTAAATATTAATCTGCCTGAAGATAAAACGTATCCTTTTAATCTGTCTTTACTCTTATCGTTTCTTTCATAAATTCCATTTACAACACCATTTTTTACAGTAAAATCCACCTTACAATAATATGGTTTATATGAATTATTTATATTATAATTTTTGTAATGCCTTCTTCCATTTCCAT
>CAJKOJ010000094.1 GCA_905201505.1 uncultured Eubacteriales bacterium
CACTTTCAATCCAAGCCTTTGCACGTCCCACAACAACAACACCTCTTTCGTATGTAGCTGTGCTTGTTGCAGTAATGTCTGTCTGACCGTCATAGTTTAAAACATCACCGTCAAGCAGCCCATACATAGGCAGTACGGCGTATGCTGTGCCTGTTTGAGAACTAAAGGCATTTTTAATTTCTGTATTGCCCTTTAACGCATTACTTTTAATAAGTTCATTTTTCTTTAACTGTGGTATTCTGTCCACATAAGCACCAAAAGCCTGTGGATTAAAACTTTTACTTTCAAATTTTGCCATTTTTATTCCTCCTTAAATTTAAATATTTACATCTGGATTTTTCTCAAGATAAGCACACATTTCTGTGTAACTCATTTTAGATATATCAGCAGCTTCAGGTTCCTGTCCGCCGCTTCCTACACTTACACCCTTAAACGCCTCTGAATTAAAAAGATACTTTGTATCTTCCCCTTCAGCCAGTCCTTTAATCTGCTCTTCAACGCCTGTTACATTGCCGCTTTCATCAACACTTATTTTATCAATGTCAATTAAAGCCTTTACTGCCTTTAATGTTTTAGCTCCTGCTTTAGTTAAAGCCATATCTACAGCAGAATTTATTTTAAGCTGCGTAATTTCATTTTTATACTTTTCAGAGGCAGTCTTATTATCAGCCTGTAAAGTTTCAATTTGCTTTTTAAGGGTTTCGTTGTCACCGACATTCTTCTCAATGTCCTTTAACTGTTTATCTCTTTTATTAACAGTACTTTCAAGGGTCTTTATTTGCCCCTGTACTGCCTCTAATTCAGACTTAGGTACATACTCCTTAATTTCTGTATTATACATATCCAATACAACCTTAACCTGTTCCTCCGACAAGCCTTTTGCAATTAATTCTTCCTTTTTCACATTAGTCCTCCTTAATTTTTGTACAAAAATAGGAGCAGACTTTCATCTACTCCTGTTGCCGCTAAATATTAATATTTTTGATTTTTATGTTTCATCTTAAACAATCATAGGCAACACCTCACTTAATACCATCAGAGGCTACTGACTTGCTCACCTCTAAAACAAATCCTATTCACCCATAAATTTGACAGTATTTAATTATTTTTTATATTTACCTCGGACCAGAAGAACACTGAAGTCCGTTCTATTTTTACAATCACCCACCCAAAGCCCTCTTGCCGTACCCACAAACAAAATAGCAAGCATTACCATTTCTATATTATATTGTAAAATTCACCTTATACTCCAATTCATATTTGTTTACATGTATTATTGTTATAAAACCTGCTTCATTAAGCTCATTTGCTGCTCTTATTCCTGATATTGTGCCATCCAAGCTACAAATACCCGTAACATTTTTACTATCATTTACCTGTTTCTTTATTCGGTTCCATAAAATATAGGCTGATGAGTTCATAAAAATCCTCCTTAAATAAGTTCAAAACATTCTGCTAATATTGATTGAGGTATTTCAACCCATACAGACGAATTATTCTTTTCTCTAATTCTTACTTTAGAGATATTTCCGTACTTAATTCCTTCCACTGTCCAAACAGTCCCCTCTTCTATCGAGAACAATCCCATTGTTACCCTTTTTGTACATTTTATTGTTGACATTATCAATCTACCTCCTCGTTTTACGCATAATAAAAGCACCTAACATTTTTGTTAAGTGCCTGATAATTAAATAAAAATACCGCTCAATCCAAAGGACTAAGCGGTACACGATAACTAAGGAATATTTGGCAGCCGCCCCATTCTACTGCATCTCTCGGGTTACCCCTGTCAAACCATCGGCGTGTGGACGGGGGCGAAATTTTCCACCTCAAATATCCCTTATTATTGTACTTATATTATAACTCATTTATTCTTTTTTGTAAAGTATCTTTTTATTTCTTAACAGTCTTTCCCACTCCTTATTGTTAATTTTCATAAAAGTAATAATAGAATTTTTAAAACTTGTGTCGTCATTTGATGTAATTAACCTTAAAATTGTTTTAAATTGTTCATTCCCATAGGAAAACTCTTTTAATATAAGTGCTGTATTTGGTTTATTACCATTTATAATATAATTTGGATCTTCAATTACTTGCCTCATATATTCATAATATCTTTCATAATCGTTCGGATGCCTTTCTTTTATATGACTTATTCTTTCTTCTGTGATAATTACATCATCTGTAACTATGTCATCTGTTATACATTTATAAATATTCCTATCAACCTTGCCTATAATATGCACTTCATTATTTCCGCTTTCTGTATGTATTTCTTTTATTATATCACTTTCAGCAGATTTTTCAACAATATATTTCTCTTTCCATTCCTTATAGGACATATCATCAACATAAACAATTTTACCATTTTCATCTCTTGCAGCCCTCTTTATGTTTACTGTAAACTCATCATCAAAGTAAGGGCAAGTTGTACCCCTGCATCTGGGATGAAAAGGCGGTGCTGTAATTCCTATCTTGTGCTCGCTCATAGGATAATGTTTTTTATCCATTCCCTGACACTGTTCACAGGTTTTAAAATCAAGTGTTTCAACTATTTCATATTCTTCAACACCTAAATCATTTAAGCAATCTTTATTGCTCATAGCAGCAAATTGACTGTATTCAGTCAGTAATAAATTTGCTGCAGCATTTTCACTTGCTTTAAAATCCTTTGCATACTTTGCTGCCAAAGTTTGCGGATTTATTCCTCTTATAACGCAGTCTGTAAGGTCCTTATGCAATCTGTTTACCAGTGTAGGTCTGTACTTTCCCCAAATCCTCTCTGAAAAGTTTGAACCATCATCAGCCCAGGGTTTATTTATTATGTAGTTCAAAAGGTTTTCATTTATTTTGGTTAAATTTATACCGATATTAAGCCCTTTTGAAAGCTCGTATGCAGTCCTGTAATAGCCCTCTGTATATACTTTCTTCATTGTGTCCGTAATGATGTTACTAACATCACTGTACATACCTTCGCATATATCTATTACTTGTATTTTCAGAGCTTCCAGCCTTGATATGTGGTATCTGGCTGAAGCATTTTCCAATTGTTTATCCCACAATCTTGTATATTGGTTATCGACGCCTTTTTCTATATACTTTTTTACATCCCAGCCAAGTTCTTCAAGCTTCTTTGCACCTATAAGTCTTGCAGCTTCTGCGTATGTAATGCTATTGTTGTCAGCAAACCTTTGCAGCCACACAGCTATTTCCTTATTTATGTTTGCAAGAGAATTTTTAAATATTTTTTCAATTTCCCCTTTATTGTCATAGGCATATTTATAAAGCCTTTCCTCAACAAGTTTATATCTCTTTCTCCAGTATTCAGAACTTTTCTTATTCACCCTCACCACCTGCTAACATTGGTTCTCTGTATTCATCTTCCATAGCTTTATTTTCTTTCTTTATTCTTTCAAGTTCTCTTTGCACATCATCAACCCAAGGGTGCTGTGCAACTATTGTTTCATTGCTTATTATTCCCACAGATTTAACGCAGTTTTCAATAGCCTCACCCTCATTCATTAACATATCTCTGTTAAATATAACTTCTAATTTTTCATTGTCAAAGTTTCCTTTACCTGTGTTTGAAAGGTGTGCTTTTACAAACTCTATAAGCTCTTCAATAGCTGCTTGATACTCCGTTTCCATACCGTTTGCATCAAGGTCAATATCTGAATACATACTCTGTATGTTCATTTGGTTTGCATTACCCGCAAGTCTGTCATCTTTTGCGTCATACCCCATGGCATTTTCAATAATAGCTTTCTTAAAGATTTCAATTATAACCTTATAGTTCTCACTGTTTACCTGTATACTTAGAGTATCCACACCACCTTGTGATCCGTCTGCACTCCTTACCTTTACAGCTCCGTATGTGGCGAGATTTTTTCTGAACTCTCCAAGATTTTCACCATCATAGTTCTTTAATACAAGTATGGTATTACGAGGATCCTCCTCCATACCATTCTGAAAATTACTTATAACAAGGTTTAATCCGTCTTGTAATGTCTTTACATTTTTAATAAGAGGTATTTCACTGTCGTTGTACTTAAAAGGGATAATAGGAATTCGCTCCCAGTTAAGAGGTATATTCCCCTTATAAAAATAAGGTGTTTCCCAGTCTACACCATCAGGTACAAGCTTACCGCCCTTTAATATAAATCTTCTTATACCGTTTTCGTCAAATACTTCTGCCTTTTCCACAACACTTCGCTTTTTGCCCTCGTATTCAACAACTTCATAAACCCTTATAGCGTAATTCAATCTTGTATGCTCTTCATCAGCCCACCCGGGTATGATTTCCCAGGGCTTAAACCTTTTAAATGTAAACTTACCATTTTCATCATAATGTACATACAGCCAACCTATGCCGCAGTTTAAACTATCCTCGCATATATTTTTAAGAACTTTATTAAATTTATTATTTAATATTCCTTCTATTTCTTTTAAAAAGGTTTTGTTTTCACAAGCATAAGCCATAGGCTGCCCTAATATGTAATTTGCTTTTTGGTCAACCATTTTTTTGTATTGGTTGTTTACTATTCTGTTGTTAGGTATATTGTCTACTGCTTCAGGTGCTCCGTCAGGACCTATTACCGTTCTCTTTCTGTAAAGTATATCCTGCATTCCCTTGTAGTAGTTTACCCCTTTTATCATATCCGCCCTCTTAGGGCTTGCCATAAATTCATTTATTTCTCTTACAATAAATTCACTGTCACTTATGCAGTTTTCTGCACCCTGCCTTATTATTTCATTAATATAGGGCATTTGTGAGCCCGGAAACTGAAAATTAAACATATATTCACCTCTTTTTAAAACTTATGTTTTAACCTATTCAAAACTAAAGTTCTTACCCTTTATATAACCCTCTAAGGCATACCTCATAGCATCCATTAAATGGTTGTCTGCATCTATGGGTTTATTTATATTATGTCCTTCTTTGTCCTTGTCCCAGCAATAAGAACCTATTTCTTTTATAAAGTTCTCACATTTAGGGTGTATAAGTATCTCAAACCCCTGTATAAAATCAATGCCGTTATTTACACTGTCTTTGCCCTTTCTTGCAGGTTTTATATTCCATATACCTAATTCTCTCAAACGGTCAATACTCTTAGGCTCTGCACTGTCAGCTGTTATTCTTTCTTTACTGTAGCCTTTTTCTCTTATTGCATTTGCTATTTTCTCATTGCTTAAACCTTTCTCGTATATTTCATCAAATACATATATAACCCTGCCTTTAATGTCTATAAATCCGCAGAACAAGGCTGTAGGGTCGTTTGTGTATCCAAAATCCAATCCAAACACACTTTCAATCCCCTCTAAAGCTGTGACTTCCTCAACTGTAAATATGTATTCACGATAGTTTTCATATACCAAACCGTCAGTAACACCCCAGTTGCCCAGCCCTGCAACCTGATAACGTCTTGGGTTATTTCTTTTCATATCCTCAAATACCTTTAAGTCAGCCTTATCAAGCCATTCATTGCACATATAGTTTGTAGTCATTGCAAGTATTTCACTGTCTTCTACATCAAAAAACCTCTTCTTAATCCAGTGCCTTTCATTCCACGGATTTAATGTCAG
>CAJKOJ010000095.1 GCA_905201505.1 uncultured Eubacteriales bacterium
ATATATTATATAATAATTAATATTACAATAATCAACTATTTGTTTTGATTGGAAATATGGTATTATGAAGCCGCGTTCATTAAAATTAGGGGATAAAAATTTAATAGGAGCTAAAATTACTATTTTACGAAAAGAGAAAGGTATTAAACAAAAAGACCTTTTAGCCATGCTTCAAATACGTGGTATTGATATTAATCCATCATCTTTGTCTAAACTTGAGGGGCCGACCAAACCGGTCACAGATATTGAACTGAAAGCTTTGTCAGAACTTTTCAATATATCGGCTGATGATTTACTTAATTAGTTATTTTTCATTTATTTCCGTTAATTAATATTAAGTTTAAAAATTTTTTTATCACAAAAAATTTTTATAGTTTTAACAGACAAAACAAAAAAGAGCATTTTATGTAAAATTTTTAAATATAACTTACACAAAACCCTCCTGTGATTTATTTATCACAGGAGGGTTCTTTTTGCTAATATTCTTTTTACCTTATTTTAATTATCCACAAGTACATATTAACTGCAATATTATTAAAGGTTTGAAAGCACATTACAAAGCTGTTTAATATCAATAGGCTTGCTTATGTGCATATTCATTCCTGCAGCCAGTACAGTTGAAATATCTTCCGCAAAGGCATTTGCTGTAACTGCAATTATTGGAATTGTCACAGAATCCTCTTTTCCGCTGGCTCGTATTCGTCTGGTTGCTTCACAGCCATCCATTACAGGCATCTGAACATCCATTAATATTGCGTCAAAGTAACCTGCTTCAGTTTCAAGAAAACGGTCTAATGCTTTCTGACCGTTATCTACACACTCCACAACTGCCCCATTCATTTCAAGCAGTGATTTTGCAATTTCCATATTTATTGCATTATCCTCTGCCAATAAAAGACGTTTTCCGTTCAAAGAATTTCCGTCTTCTGCATAATTTGACTTTCTCATAGCAAATGCTCCCTTTGTAACATTTACAAGTACGTTATAAAGTGAGGATTCAAACAGAGGTTTGGCAATAAAAGCATTTGCTCCTGCTGCACGTGCCTCCTCCTCAATTTCTGTCCAGTCGTATGCTGTAATAATTATTATTGGCGTATCATTTCCAATTTCCTCACGAATACGACGTGTAGTTTCTATACCATCCATATCAGGCATCTTCCAGTCTATAAAACAAACATCAATACACCGTCCTGATTCCTGTGCTTTTATGAGTTTATCAATTGCTTCCATTCCGTTTAAAACCCATTCAGCATTAATTTTCATTTTTTCCAAAAGTAATGCTGTATGAATACAAACGTCCTTTTCATCATCAACAATGAGAACATCCAGCGTTTCCAAAGGTACTTCCTGATCCTGGCATAAATCAACATCACTTTTTTCAAACGGCAGTTCAACTGTAAAAGTTGTTCCTTCACCAAGCTTACTTTTTACATTTATGTTTCCACCCATAAGCAATACCAAATTGAGTGTAATTGACATACCAAGACCGGTACCGCCGTACTTGCTTGAAATTGTAGCGTCAGCCTGTTCAAATGGTATATAGAGCTTAGCTAAACCTTCTTCATCCATTCCGATACCTGTATCAGATACTACAAACCTTATCCAGTTCTGCTTATTCCTAGGCGGCAAATGAGTTACTTCCAAACTTACTTTTCCGCCCCTTGGTGTAAATTTTATAGCATTTGATATTAAGTTAAAAAGAATTTGATTAAGCCTAAGCGAGTCTCCGATATATGTAGTATTTTCTGTAAAACCTGATGTCTTTTCAACAAATTCCAACCCCTTATCGTGAGCCTGAGTATAGACAACAGACACAAAGTTATTAAGAAACTGGAATAAATCAAAAGGTTCCTGATTAAGTCTCATACGATTGCTTTCAATACGTGACATATCAAGTACATCGTTTATGAGCATAAGCAAATGCTTTGAAGAATAACTGATTTTTGTAAGACAGTCCTCTATACGGCTGCGGTCTTCAATTGAAGCAGCAGCAATGGTTGTCATTCCTATTATTGCATTCATAGGAGTACGTATTTCGTGGCTCATACGGGATAAGAAATCACGTTTTGCATTATTTGCATTTTGTGCACTTACCAATGCATCCTGCAAAGTTTGATTAATTCTTCGCTCTTCAGTACGGTCAACAAGAGTCATAATAAATTTCACTGTATCTTTTTCAATCACACTATAAACACGGATCTGCAGCCAATGATCCTGTGCGCTTTTCGGATAGTTGTATTTAACTACATCTTCCCAAATATCACTTTCTCCCGTATAAGCAGTCTCCTGTATTTCCTCAGCCTTGTTTTCATCCATATATTTATATAGTGTTTCTCTGTCCTCACTCAGTTTATTTGAAGAAAGACCAAGAACCTTTTCTGCACTTCCCGATACAAAATCGCAGCCTTTTTTACCTTGTTCAAAAATCAGGAATGCTTCATCAACTGTGTTGGCAAGCATATCAAACTGGCGGTTTTTCTCATAAAGACTGTGGCTTAGCTTTCTTATAGATGCCTGGAAATACAATAGTCCCAGTGTTGTAGCAATAATAATGATAATTGACCATACAACCATTGTCCTTCCCATTTTATTTGCTGAAATAAATATGTTCTCCTGAGTATTTCGCACGTATATTAGTATATTTTGTGCACATTCCTCAAATTTATCATAAAAAGGATATATATATTTTTTTTCATATTCAGTAATTTCAGCTGTTGTAGAACTGGGAAGTTTTGCAAACTCAAGCAAAAGTTCATTAGCTTTTTGAATTTCATTATAAGCATTTATGAGTTTAGCTGTATCTTCTTTGGGTCCCAGATACAATTCTTCAATCTCATCAAGCAACGGTTCCATATCATCATTAAGCTCATTAATTGCATCACGTACAAGTTGAACGTCATCAGGCTGATTATATGCCTGTAAACGTTCGGTTCTGACACGCATCTGTGCAAGATTTACATTTACATTCCCAATATCACTATTTACCGCAAAAGGATGTTCTGTAAGCAATGCTACCTGTGACACCAAATGATGATTGCCTAAAAGCGTAATAATAACAAACAACATAAGCAGACAAAGTAATAATATTGTGCCTATCCATGTAAATCTTTTAATTGAGGTGTTTTCTTTACTGACTTTGAGTCTATTCATTTTAACTCCATCCTTTTTTATTTTATAATATACAGGTACCTGTGCAAAATTACTTTCTGTTTATATCAAATGATTATTTTCAGATGAATACATCTGTCGGAGAATTATCAAAATCAGATAAAGAGAAATTTCAGTATACTACTCGGTTTCCTCCAATGTCTTCCTTAGCAATTCCACTTTTTTATAAGCAGTCAGAATATTCTGATAAAGAGCAGGATAATCGTCCCTTTGTTCACGGGAACGCAAAGGTTCTACAATGCTGCAAATTGTCCGGTAATATGGGGTAAGACCCAAATTAGCCGCTACACCTTTTAATGTATGTGCAGCTTCAAAAGCTTTATCAAAGTCACTGCATTCAATTGCACTTTTAAGCTTTTGCAGATTATCATCCTGAAACAGCATATTAAATATTTTTATATACATTTTTTCATTAGACATGAAACGCTCCATAACTGAATCATAGTCGCCCCCGTATTCCTCGAAGACTTTACGAAAATTTTTCACCCGCTTACTCTCCTTTTAAAATATTTTATACAGCATCAAAGTTCATTTTTTTGACCATACATATTGACTTATTTTCATACTGTTTTTAATCTTTGGGAAAATTTAGCAATAGGACAGACAATCTAAACTCTCATATAATAAAGCTTCAAATTGCACAGTAGGCATAGGTTTAGCAAAATAGTAACCTTGTGCCTGGTCACATTTAAGATCCTTAAGCCGTTCCAGCTGTTCCTTGGTTTCAACGCCTTCAGCAATTACGTTCAGGTTCATACCCTTTGCCAGATCTATAATAAAATGAAGTATTTTATGGTCAGATGCTGCTGTTTCATTCTGTATAAACTTCATATCCAGCTTTAGAATATCAAGGGGCATCTGATTAAGCATATTAAGAGAAGAATAACCGCTTCCGAAATCGTCCATTTCAATTACAAATCCTTGCCTGCGTAGTTCTTCTACTGTCTGTATTATCTGGTCAGGAGTATCTGTATAAGCACTCTCTGTTATTTCTAAATGAAGACGTGACGGCTCAATATCATATTTACCTATTATATTGAGCAGTATATCTGCAAGGTCTGCATCATAAATATCAGCTCTTGACACATTTACAGAAACAGGTATCTGCGGATAACCTTTATCGTCCCATTTTTTCAGTTCAGCACAGACCTTTTCCCATACAAATTTGTCAAGTTTTGATATAAATCCGTTTTTTTCAAACAGTGGTATAAACTCTGACGGAGGCTGAAGCCCCCATTCAGGGTGTTCCCAGCGGACAAGTGCCTCTGCACCGCTTAAACAGCAGTCTTTTATTCTGTATTTAGGCTGTAGGTAAACTAAGAATTGTCCTGTGGCAAGAGCCGATTCCATACTGTCTGTTATCTGTTGCTCTCTCAGCAGCTTTGCTCTTAAAAGGCTATCATATTTAGCAAAATGTTTTCCGTACTGCCCTTTTATGCTTCGTGCTGCAAGCAAGGCTCTGTCACACATTTGCTCAATAGGAATTGAGTGATCTCTCACTTCATATATTCCCCATTTAAGCACTATTGCTTTGGATTTTGGCAAAAAGTTTATCATAGAACAGGCATTAACAAACATATCATCTGTATACTCATAATTATGTTCAATCAAACATACAAATCTATCGGCGTCCAAACGTCCGAATATCCCCTGTTCTCCTAACAAACTGCGGTAAATATCTGCTACCGAACAAAGAAGAGAATCCCCCGCACCTGTTCCGTAAATATCATTTACCAATTTAAAGTTTTCTATATCCGAACATATTATATCATATTGTTTATCAGGGTTCTGCTGTATAATTTTACGGCTTTGCTGATAAAAAAATTCCTTGCTGTAAGCTCCGGTAAGCCTGTCATACTGAAATTGATTAAGCATAGCCGCAGTTTCACGCAGACGAATAATTCCTGCAACTCTGTGCAGAATTACCTGTCTTTTATAAGGTTTTGCCACAAAGTCCGTTGCACCGAGAGAAAGAGCTGTCACCTCCTCTGCTTCTCCGCTGCTTTGTGTTGTTACTATTACAGGAATTGATGAAAACACAGGATTTTCTCTGAATTTAGACAAAAAAGCATACCCGTCCATTACAGGCATAACTATATCCAGCAATATCAGTGAAATTTCATTATAGTGTTTTTCCAAAACTTTCAGTGCTTCCTGTCCGTTTTCTGCCTCAAGTAACCGATAGTTTGAAGTAAGTATTGCACATAACATCATTCGGTTAATAGCATTGTCTTCAACAATCAGGATAGTTTTCTTTGATATCATGCTCAATACCTCATTATATTTCTTAATAATTATT
>CAJKOJ010000096.1 GCA_905201505.1 uncultured Eubacteriales bacterium
GGTCGTAGGTTCGAGCCCTACTCGGGGAGTTCTTATTTTTTATAAGTGAATATCAGGCTCGTTGGTCAAGCGGCTAAGACGCGGCCCTCTCACGGCTGAAACAGGGGTTCGATTCCCCTACGAGTCATCTTCTGTAAAGAAGATTTAATATGGCGACATAGCCAAGTGGCTAAGGCATTGGACTGCAACTCCACGATCCCCAGTTCGAATCTGGGTGTCGCCTTTAATTATCAACCTGCTTTTATAGCAGGTTTTTTTTATTATCAATAAAATTTAATAAACACTTTATTGACATAAGTTAGTAATTGTTGTATTATAAGAATAATCCGTGTGATTGGAGGAAAACTATTATATGAATGATGATAAATATGAAGATAATATAGATTCAGGAGAAAAGAAAACCAGTATATTAAAAGAAATTATGAGTTGGATAATGACTTTTGTTTTCGCTGTAGTATTTGCTTATTTAATTACAAAATTTATTATTGTTAATGCTGTCATACCTTCTGCTTCAATGGAAAATACTATAATGACAGGTGACAGAATTATTGCAAACAGAGTTGAATATTACTTTCAAGAGCCTGAAAGATATGATATAGCAGTTTTTAAATTTCCTGATAATACAGATACCCTTTATATTAAAAGAGTTATTGGTCTTCCCGGTGAAAAAATTGAAATAAAGGATAATGAAATTTATATAAATAATAGTGAGAAACCATTGGAAGATAGTTTTGTAAATGGTGATATGTTTACTGAGGATATTGTATATAATGTACCTGCAAAAGGCGATAAACTTCAGGATTACAGTAATTTCATTAATGACACAGAACTTTATGATAAAGATGGTGATGGATTATTTGATGAAAATTGTTACTTTATGATGGGTGATAACAGAAATAAATCTGCGGATTCAAGAGCTTGGAATAATAAATTTGTTCCGGAATCTCTTATGCAGGGTAAAGCTATTTTTAGGTATTTTCCTATTAATAAGATGAAAGTAATTAAAAATGATTTTTAAATTTAAGTTTAAATGTAAAGGAGATTATAAATTATGGCACAGAAAGTTACAAAGGATATGATTATAGGTGAGTTAATTATGATTGATAAGGGAATAATACCTATTCTTATGCAGGCAGGTATGCATTGTATAGGATGCCCTTCTTCTCAGGGTGAAACTCTTGAAGAAGCTTGTATGGTGCATGGTATGGATTCAGAAGCTTTGTTAAAAGATATAAATGACTATTTAGCTTCTAAATAATTAATTAGTTTACAAAGTATTTATAGCATACACAAAAACGGACCGAGACATTAAGTTTCGGTCCATTTTTATAATAATATCAAATTAGTACTTGACAAGTCATTATAGGATATGGTATTATATATACAGTGTCAAAAAAAGTTTAAAAATATTTATTTTTATCTTGACATTAAAAAATTAGTGTGTTATTATTAGAAAGACGCGTATCGTCTTTTTTTTGTGTAGAATTTTTACACAAAAGTTTGCCTTTGGCAAAAGCAAGGTTTATGCCTTGCACAGACAAATTTATAAATAAAATTTAATTATTCAGAAAGAGGTGGAAGTCTTGAGAACAAGAATTACATTAGCTTGTACAGAGTGTAAGCAGAGAAATTATGACACTATGAAGGACAAGAAAGTACATCCTGACAGAATGGAAACTAAGAAGTATTGTAAGTTTTGCAAAACACATACTTTACACAGAGAAACTAAATAATCAAATTATTTGATGAAAGAGTTTTGAATTTATTGCATTTTACCTCATGAAAGGGGAAGTCAGAATGGAAAATAAAAAATTTGATTTTTCAGGCTGGGTTAAAATACATGTAGCTGAATTTAAGCGTATTATTTGGCCTAGTAAGGAAGAAATTATTAAAGAAACCCTCTCAGTTATTGTAATTTCATTAATTTTCGGTGCTATTGTTATCGGATTTGATTATATTGTAGAGTTTGGATACAACGCATTATTAAGTTTATTAGGTTAATGAAGTGAGGTTATAACAATGTCAGAGGAACTTAACAATCAGCTTAGATGGTATGTTATTCATACTTACTCCGGCTATGAAAATAAAGTTAAGACCAATATTGAGAAACTAGTCGAAAACGGAGGACTGGAAAATTACATTCAGGAAATTTCAGTACCTATGGAAGAGGCAGTTGAAATCAAAAATGGTATAAAGAAAACAGTCCAGAGAAAGAAATTTCCGGGATATGTTCTTCTTAAAATGATTATGAATGACGATACATGGTACGTTGTAAGGAACACCAGAGGTGTTACCAGCTTCGTAGGCCCCGGAAGTAAGCCTGTTCCTCTCACTGATGCAGAGGTTATGGCAATGGGTCTTGAAAGCGTCGATATTACTGATATTGATATTGCTGTAGGTGACAGTGTTGTAGTAACAACAGGAGCTTTTGCAGACAATGTTGGTACAGTTAAAGAAATCAACTTAGCTAAGAAAACAGTTACAGTTGCTATTTCTTTATTTGGTCGTGAGACCCCAATGGAACTGGACTTTACACAGGTTCAGGCATTAGTAAAGTAAACTGATGATTATTGAGAACAAAATGTTCTCAGTGGGAGGGAAAACCCCATTATCCCGCTAATTACCACATTATAGGAGGTGCCTTAAAATGGCAAAAAAGGTTGAAGGTTTTATTAAGTTACAGATCGCTGCTGGTAAAGCTACACCAGCACCACCAGTTGGTCCTGCTTTAGGTCAGCATGGTGTTAATATCATGGGCTTCTGTAAGGAGTTCAATGAAAGAACTGCTAAGGATGCAGGTCTTATTATTCCTGTTGTTATTACAGTATACCAGGACAAGAGCTTTACATTCGTTACAAAGACTCCACCTGCAGCTGTTCTTTTAAAGAAGGCTTGTAAGATTGAGTCTGGTTCAGGTGTTCCTAACAAGACTAAGGTTGCAACTATTTCTAGAGCTGAGGTTCAGAAGATTGCAGAATTAAAGATGCAGGACTTAACTGCAGCTAGCATTGATGCAGCTATAAGCATGGTTGCCGGTACAGCTAGAAGTATGGGTATTGTTGTAGAGGACTAATTGTTAGATGTGTGGGAGGGAATACTCCCGATATTACCACTTAAGGAGGAACTATTGTGAAAAGAGGAAAGAAATATCTCGAAAAGAGTAAGCTTGTAAACAAAGCTAATTTATATGATGTATCAGAGGCTTGTGCTTTAATTCCACAGGTTAGTACAGCTAAGTTTGATGAAACTGTTGAAGCTCATATCCGTTTAGGTGTTGACAGTCGTCATGCAGACCAGCAGGTTAGAGGTGCTGTTGTACTTCCTCACGGTACTGGTAAAACTGTAAGAGTTCTTGTTTTTGCTAAGAATGCTAAAGCTGATGAAGCTACAGCTGCAGGTGCAGATTATGTAGGTGCTGAAGATTTAGTTGCTAAAATTCAGAATGAAAACTGGTTTGATTTTGATGTAGTTGTTGCTACACCTGATATGATGGGTCTTGTTGGTAGAATTGGTAGAGTTTTAGGTCCTAAGGGCTTAATGCCAAATCCTAAGGCTGGTACTGTAACTATGGATGTTGCTAAGGCAATTGAGGATATTAAGGCTGGTAAGATTGAATATAGACTTGATAAGACTAATATTATTCATGTACCTGTAGGTAAAGTTTCTTTTGGTGCTGAAAAGCTTCAGGAAAACTTCCAGACTCTTATGAGTGCTATTATAAAGGCTAAGCCATCTGCTGCAAAGGGTACTTACTTAAAGTCAGTTGTTCTTACAACTACTATGGGTCCTAGCGTTAAGGTTAATGCTGCTAAGCTTTCAGAATAATTTTTGAATAATTAAATTTGTCAGATATAAAAGGGACTGTGTATACAGTCCTTTTTTAATGAAAATAATGTAAATTTAAATCGACAAGTAATTAATAGTTAAAAATTTTTTATATTATTAAGGAGTATTGTAAAATGTAGGTTATGCAATACTCTTTTTTTATTAAATAGTATTAACACTTTTGACAGTAAAATCGTATTACTATTGAAAGGAGGTATGAAAATGACAAAATCTTTGTTACGTACGAGCGAAGAAATAGAGGAAATTTATAACAGAAATGTAGAAACTGTGTATCGTGTATGTTTTACATATATGAAAAATAGCACGGATACAGAGGATATGGTTCAAAATACCTTTTTAAAGCTCATTTCATACAATAAAAAATTTAGCTCTGCAGAGCATGAAAAAGCATGGCTTATAGTAACAGCGTCAAATTTATGTAAGGATTTTTTTAAATCTAAGTGGTGCAAGGTAAGAAATATTGATGATTATGAAAACATATTAACAGAAAAATCTGATTTCAATATTGATGAAACTTTAAAAGTTATTATAGAGTTGCCTCTTAAATACAAAACAGTTATTTATATGTATTATTATGAGGGGTATAACAGCAATGAAATTGCAAAAATATTGAATAAGCCTAAATCTACTGTCAGAGTTTATTTACATAAGGGAAGAGAAATATTAAAAAGTAAACTAGGTGGTGATTTTTATGAAAAATGAAAATATAAAAAATTCCTGGGATAAAATTAACCCTAATGATGATTTAAAGGAAAAAATGCTGTCTAATATTAAAAATCAATATGAAAATTTATATCAAAAGAAAGGAAGAAATATTATGATAAAGAAAGTAATATGTATTATAGCAGTTATATTTGTAATAAGTTCAACAACTGTTTTTGCAGCATATCATTATTTAACAGCAGGAGAAGTAGCTGATAATTTAGGTGATAATAAACTTTCAAAAGAATTTAACAGTGAAAATATTGATAATTATGTAACAGAAACCCTGGGAAATTATAAAGTAACTATGTTGGGAATTACATTAGGGAAAAATATAAGTAATTTCCATGTATGTTCTGAGGAAATAAACCCTGAAAGAACATATGCTGCTGTTGCAATTGAAAAAACTAACGGTGAGGCAATGACTTATGATGATGAAATTTTAGTTACTCCATTAATAGAGGGGTTGGAACCATGGAACTATAATATTTATACAATGAATGGTGGTTATATGGCTGAAATTATAGATGGTATTTTATATAGAATTGTTGAATTTGACAGCATTGAATACTTTGCTGACAGACATATATATGTGGCTGTATTAGATAATGGCTTTTATGATAAAGATGCTTATGATTACGATAATAATACAGGTTTAATTAAGAGAAATGATAATTATAAAGGAACAAATATATTATTTGATTTAAATATTGATAAATCAAAAGCAGATAAAAATAAGGCTAGAGATTATATTGAAAAAATAAATAATAATTTAAATTAAA
>CAJKOJ010000097.1 GCA_905201505.1 uncultured Eubacteriales bacterium
TTTTTTTCTTTATTTACTTGAAATGGTTTATAAAATATATTAAAATAACATAAAGGAAAACAGGGAGAATTATTATGAAAAAAAATAAAGAAGATTTTATACCTGAGGATAATAACATTATTGAAGAGAATAATGCAGATTATATAATTCACAGAAGGTCTAAAAAGAATAACACCGATAAAAACACCTTAAAATTCAGAGAAACAGCAAAAGTTATTGTTTTGTTTGTTCTTTTTATACTTTTTACATACACTGCCATAGGTTATGTTAAATACAATGGAAGATTTTTACCTGGTACTATAATTGGAGGTACTGATTTCTCAGGTATGAATACAGAGGATGTATGTTCATATTACAGCGATAAAATAAATAACTATACATTAAATATTAAAAATAATGGCTATATAATTGACAAGATGAGTGCAGACAAGATTTCCTTGCAATTAAGTTATAAAGCAAAATGGTATTTTGCAGGTCTCATCAAAAAACAAGCTAATATAAAATGGCTGCCTGCACTTTTAGGAGAAAAGGATATATATGACTTGAATTATATGGATATAATGTCTTATAATGTGCATAAACTTAATTTTTTTATTGCTGATTCTGTAGGGTATAATCTTCCTGTTACTGTTAAAAGCAGGCAAGGGTCTATTTACTATAATGGCAATAATTTTGAAATTGTTCCCCCTGTTGCTTCAGACCAGATAGAACCTGCAACATATATACAAAGAATATATAATGCAGTTCAATATCTTAAACCGGAAATGGTTATTGAAGATTCAGATTGCTATGTTAAAAATGAATTAACTCCTGAAATAGAAAAAAAGCTTGAGAAAGCCTGCAAAACAGCTGAAAACTTTTTCAACAGTATTAATATGAATATAAGACTTAAAGATTATGATTATAACTTTAATACTGAAATTATAAATTCTATTTATAATATTGATGCAGATTACAATTTTATATGTAATGAAAAAACGATAGATAACGGTATTGATGCTATTAAAAATAGATATAACAATATTGGTGCAGAGCGAAACTTTATAACATCTCATGGTACTGAAGTTACAGTAAAGGGCGGAGATTACGGCACTTATATTGATATATCAACATTAAGAAAAAATGTTAAGTCAGCAGTTCTTTATAATAAAGATGTTGATACAGATATAAAATTTAAGAGGCATACATTAAATGGCAGTACAGGTGATATAGGAAATACATATGTTGAAATAGACTTGACAAACCAATATCTTTATATGTATATAGACGGAAAGCTTGTTAAGGATTGCCCTGTTGTGACAGGTCTGCCGGGAAGCCGAGCAACTCCTCAGGGTATTTACAGACTTAAAGCAAAGGCAATGGATGTTCCTTTGGTAGGTGATACCTATGTTACACCGGTTAAATACTGGATGCCGTTTAATGGAGGTATAGGTATGCACGATGCTGTATGGCAGAGTTATTTTGGAGGAGATAGATATAAGAGAAAAGGTTCTCACGGATGTGTTAATCTTTCAATGAGTGATGCCAAAGAAATATATAACTATGCTGAGGTAAATATGCCTGTAGTATGTTATTACCACGACAGAATCTCAGCCTTTCAGCAAATAAAGTCTCCCGATCCTGTCAGAGGACAATATAGGGCTTTAACATCAGGAGAGCGTGAAACTTTAAGGAGAATAAAATCAAAATAAAAATTTTATAAGGGTTTAGGAGTAAATGTATATGAACAGTAGGTTTGACAAATTTTCAAAGGGAGAGAAGAATGATATTAACTCTTCCTTTGAAAATGAAGAAGAAGAATTAAAAAAAATTAATTACAGCGATTTTTTAAAGGATACAGAAAAGATTGAAGAAGAAATAAAAATAGAAGAAGAACTGAAAAAACAAAAAAGAAAAGAAAAAATAAAAATACTTGAACCAATAAGAAATAAACAGACTGATGAAAGAAATATGGTTAATGGCAACGACTTTGACAATACAGAAGCCGAAAAGGCAGATAAAATAAAAAAGAGAACAATTATTTTTTTTGCAGCTGTATTTGTATTAACTGCCATATATTTCAGTATATCATATAGTTATTATAGTAACAAATATTTGCCTTCGACAGTAATAAACGGAGAAAATTGTTCAGGAAAAACTGTAGAAGAAGTATCAGAAATAATGCTTGAAAAGATAAACAATTATCATTTAAGCATTGTATATAATGATATAACAGTTGATGAACTTTACGGAACAGATATAAATCTAAACTTTGGCGATATGGAACAAGTTTTACATGATATTTGTGATAATCAGAAAAAATTATCATGGCTTAAAGGTTTAATATTTGAATCTGAACCTATTAATACAAGTAAAGGGCTTGAATATAATGCCGTTGTGCTTAACCAGTTTATAAAAAGTTCTATGATTTTAACATCTACAACTAAAAGTGTAAATGCAGGTTTGGAGTTTGACAATGGGGAATATAAGATTGTGCCTGCTGTGTATGGTGATGAAATTGACCAGACCGCTTTTACAGAAAAACTTGCTGCTGCTGTTAACAGCCTTAACAGCAGTGTTAATATTAATAAAGATGATTGCTTTATTAAGCCTGAGCTTACTGAAGATAATGAAAATCTTATTAAATCATGCAAAACTGCAAATAAAATAATAAATAATAAAATAGAATTAAACGCTGCAGATGATTTGTTTGACATACCTGTTGAAATAAAAAAGGACTGGCTTAATGTTGATAATACAGGAATTCTTATATTTGATAATAAAGCTTTTTCAAAATATATGGATAGGATTGAGAAAAGTTATTGCTCTGACAGTGGACAGCGTGAATTCAAGACTTTTCATGGTGATACTGTAACTGTAACAGGCGGCGATTTTAATTCTTCTGTTAACAGAAATAAATTGTCAAAAGATATGGAAGAAGCTATGTTAAGTAATAAAGCTGCACGTGTTGTTGTAGAAATTATTACTAACGATAATACAGATATAGGAAACAGTTACATTGAAGTTGATTTATCAAATCAAATGTTATGGATGTATGTAAATGGAGAACAGGTATTGGGAACTCCTGTAATTACAGGAAAAGATGATGGTGAACATACTACACCTGAAGGTATCTTTAGACTTAAAGCAAAGAATACAAATACATTTGTTACGGAAACCGGTGAAAGCAAAAATGTATCCTATTGGATGTCTGTAAACGGAGAAATAGGTATATGTGATGCATCATGGAAGAATTTATTCGGAGGAACAGTTTATAAAGAAGAAGGTTCTGACGGGTCTATATATGTACTGAAAGATTCTGCAAAAACAATATACGAAAATTCTTTTGAAAATATGCCGGTCATATTATATCACCATTCGATTGTAGAAAGTTTCTTTATTGAAAATTCATATATGGGAGAACTTATGGATCTTATTGCAAATAGTCCTGAAATCCCTGAATACGAAGGAGAAGAGGGGACAGAAGCGACAAGTGAAGAAATTGAAGAAGGTGAAGAAAGTACATTTACTGAAGATAATAATGAGGAAATTACTAAAAAAGAAAACACAGAAAATACAGATGCTAAATCTGAAACTCCAATAAAAGAAGATGAAAATACAGCCGACAATTCTTCTCAAATTCAGGAAGAATTAAATCCTCAAATTGACAATAATTCTGAAGAAACTGACAGCAGTGAGGCTGAAAATCAGGAATAATATATCGATAAAAATTATATGTTTTAGTTTAAAAGATGCCACTTTAAGTTTATTGTAACTTAAAGTGGCATCTTTTTTGTGTTAAGAGCATTCTATTCAGGTTGTTCTGTTGTTGATAATGAAGGTGAACTTGTAGTTTCTGTACTTGATGTATTAGGTATTTGTCTGCCCTCTGTGTTTATTATATAATTTTCTTTATGTATTAGTTGACTTATAGGTACAATTTCAAAGCCTTTTTCTTTTAGTTTCTTTATTATAGTATCGAGAACTTCAGGTGTGTATTTAGCATCATTATGAAAAAGTATTATTGAACCATTGCCTAAATGTTTGTGATTAAGTACCTGATTTACTTCATGGTCAGCACCTAATTCTTTCCAGTCAAGACTATCAACATCCCACTGTATAGGATAATAATTGCATTCTTCAGCAGCAGTTATAACAGTGTCATTATATTCACCAAAAGGCGGTCTATACAGAAAAGGATCTGTATTTAACAATGCTTTGATTTTGTTATGGCATTCCATTAAGTTCTTTTTATTTTCCTCAAGACTTAACTGTGAACTATGAGGGTGAGTATTGCTATGGTTCCCTATATCATTACCTGCTTCGTATATCTTTTTTACTTCTTCAGGATATTTATCTACCCAATATCCGCATAAGAAAAATGTAGCTTTTACATCGTTATTTTTTAGTATTTCCAAAAGATTATCTGTATCTTCTGCACCCCAGGCAGCATCAAAGCTTATTGATATTTTAGGCTTGCCTTGTGTGTCTACACAATATATGGGCAGTTTTCTTTTTGCTGCTGATGTTGCAACTGCATCAGGGAAAAGAGTGTTTTGTACAGCAGGTATAGTTACTGATAATATGCCTATGGCAAATACACATAAAAGAGTAATAATTATAGGCTTTTTTTTGTTTACTGTTTTTAAATTCATTATATCGCCTCCTTTTATAGTTTATGAGGGATATAATATAAAATAATACAAATTTAAGTTATTAATGCTTAAATTCTGAAATTGACTTAAATTGTGTATTTAACAGTTTATAGTATATGTCATTGTCATATATTCTTATTTTTACTATACCGTTATAATCAGTGCTGAAAAAAGGAATATTCATATTTTTATAAGCATCTAATGTTTTAACTGACGGATGATTATATATATTGTTATAGCCTGCAAAATTTACAGCAATTTCAGGATTAACAGCTTTTATAAAAGGTAATGAAACAGAGCTGTAAGAACCATGATGGGGGACCTTGATAATATTTGCTTTTACATCGGCTTTTTTCAAAATATCCTCTTCAACAGTGCTATTAATATCGCCTGTAAATAATATGCTTTTATCCTTATATATAACTTTATATATTGCAGAACTTTCATTTGTATTTAACGGAGATGAATTTATATAAACAGCTTTGATAAGCATATTATCAGTAAGTTTTTCTTCATAATTTTCATCAATATATTGAATTTTTATATTATTTTTATTT
>CAJKOJ010000098.1 GCA_905201505.1 uncultured Eubacteriales bacterium
GGAAACAATTTTTTTATATATAATTCTGACTATGAAATAAAAAATAAAATTTAAAGGAGATATTTAAAATGAAAAAGACTATTAAATTAATGGTATCAGCAATATTGGCTATGACTATGTTGGCAGGATGCAGTAGTGATTCGTCAGCTGAGGGTGAAATCAGTGAATCAACAACACAAAGCAGTAATGAAAGTGATGATGTAATTACAATGAGCGGGTCTACATCTATGGAAAAACTCTGCAATACTCTTAAAGAAGAATATATGAATGAAACAGGTGTTGAGATTGATGTTCAATTTACAGGTTCAGGTGCGGGAATACAGTCTGTGTCAGATGGCACAGTAAATATAGGAAATGCTTCAAGAGCTTTAAAAGATGATGAAAAGGCAAATGGTATTGCTGAAAATGTTGTTGCATTAGACGGAATCGGTATTGTGGTTGACAAGGCAAATACTGTGGCAGACATTTCAAAGGATAACCTTGCAAAGGTATATAAGGGTGAAATTAAAAACTGGAGTGAGCTTGGCGGCAGTGATACACCGATTGTAGTAATAGGCAGAGAGGCAGGTTCAGGTACAAGAGGTGCTTTTGAAGAAATATTAGGAATTGAAGATGCCTGTGTATATTCTCAGGAAATCAATTCTACAGGTGCAGTAATGGCAAAGGTTGCATCAACTCCGGGTTCTATTGGTTATGTTTCACTTGATGTAATTGATGATACTGTTTCAACACTTAAAGTTGACGGTGTTGATGCCAATGCTGAAAATATTAAAAACGGTACTTATACTGTTCAGAGACCTTTTGTAATGGCTACAAAGGGTGAGATTTCAGAACAGAGTAAAACTGTGCAGGATTTCTTCAACTGGCTTGATAGTGAAAAGGGACAGGAAATTATTGCAAAGGTTGGTTTGGTAACTGTAAAGTAATTAATGAGTGATAATTGAGGTGCATTCTATGGAAAAGACAGTCTCTCTGAAAGGTAAGATATGTGTTGATGGAAAAAAGGACAGATTATATGCCGAAAAGAATATGTCTGTAAAGGGAGGAAACAGAAGCAAGTCTTTTATAGAAATATTAATGCGAATTATATTTACGATATGCGGTTTTACAGCTGTTGCTGCTGTAGGTGCCATAACAATATATATGATTATTGCAGGGACACCGGCTATTTTTAAAGTAGGTATTGCAGAAATGCTTTTTGGTACAGAATGGGCACCTACTGCAGCAGAGCCAAGATTTGGAATTGCATACATTATACTTACATCTGTTGCCGGAACCGGGGCGGCTATTGCGATTGGTGTTCCCATTGGCTTATTAACAGCTGTGTTTATGTCAGAGACTGCCAGTCCAAATGTATATAAAGCTGTTAAACCCGCAGTCGAACTTCTTGCAGGAATTCCTTCAATAGTATATGGATTGCTGGGTTTGCTTATTATAAATCCACTTATGGGCAAACTTGAAGGCATTATGTTTTTAAATTCAAAATCACATATAATGAACGGCGGTGCAAACCTTATATCTGCTGTAATTGTACTTGCGATAATGATTTTGCCTACTGTAATCAACAGTTCGGAAACTGCTCTGAGGGCGGTACCTGTACATATTCGTCAGGCAAGTCTGGCTCTTGGGGCAACTCCCATACAGACCATTTTTAAAGTAACTATTCCTGCTGCAAAATCAGGCATAATAACGGCTGTTGTATTAGGCATAGGAAGGGCAGTAGGCGAAGCAATGGCTATTGTACTTGTGTCAGGAAATACAGTTAATATTCCGCTTCCTTTTAATTCTGTAAGGTTTCTTACTACAGGTATAGTATCCGAAATGGGGTATGCTTCAGGTCTCCACAGGCAGGCTCTCTTTACAATAGGTCTTGTGCTGTTTGCTTTTATTATGATTATAAATATTATTATAAACAAGATTTTAAAGGGCGGTGAAAGCCATGAAAGATAGTATATGTCAGAAAAATGTGAGGATAAGTGATAATATACTGAGAGTTTTAATATATCTTTCTGCTGCTGTTTCTGTAGGTATTCTGATTGGTATAATAGGATATGTTGCATACAGGGGTGTTGGAGCTGTAAATATGGAATTTTTATCAAGTGTGACATCAGAGTTAAAAGGCACCTTTGGAATTATAGGAAATATTGTAAATACACTTTACATTATTGTTATCTCATTGCTTATAGCTACTCCTGTGGGAATTGGTGCTGCTATTTATCTGACTGAATATGCCAAACCCGGTAGAATAGTAAAACTTATTGAGTTTACTACAGAAACTTTGGCAGGAATTCCATCTATTATTTATGGTTTGTTTGGTATGGCATTTTTTGGAATATCACTTAAATTGGGCACATCCATTTTATGCGGTTGTCTTACTCTTACAATTATGGTTTTGCCGCTTATAATCAGAACTACACAAGAATCCCTTAAAACAGTGCCAATTGGGTACAGAACAGGTGCTTTGGGTATTGGTGCAACTAAATGGTATATGATAAGAACCATTATTTTGCCAAGTGCATTACCGGGAATTGTAACTGCTATTATTTTAAGTATAGGCCGAATTGTGGGTGAATCCGCAGCATTGCTTTTTACAGCAGGAGCGGGATATTACTTGCCTAAGCACTTATTAAAACACGTGTTAAAATCAGGAGGTACTATGACTATTCAAATGTATCTCAGTATGGAAAGAGGAGAATTTGACAATGCCTTTGGAATTGCTTTAGTGCTTATTATAATTGTGCTGGTAATTAATGCAATTACTAAAGCAACTACAAATGCAATGAAAAAGTCTGCATAAAATGAAAGAGGTATAAAAATGGAATCTAAGATAAGTGTATGTGATTTAAATTTATATTATGGCAGTAACCATGCTCTTAAAAATGTAAGTATGGAAATTCCTAAGCAGGAGGTAACTGCATTTATCGGTCCGTCAGGATGCGGAAAGTCTACATTCCTAAAGACGCTTAACAGAATGAATGACCTTGTTGACGGCGTAAAAATAAACGGAAAAGTTTTGCTTGACGGAGAAGATATATACGGCAGTGATGTAGACACTACACTGCTGAGGAAAAAAGTGGGAATGGTATTTCAGCAGCCAAATCCGTTTCCTATGAGCATATATGACAATATTGCGTATGGTCCGAGAATACACGGTATTAGAAATAAAATACAGCTTGATGAAATTGTCGAATCATCTTTAAGAGGTGCAGCAATATTTGACGAGGTTAAAGACAGACTGAAAAAATCAGCACTTGGTCTTTCAGGCGGTCAGCAGCAGAGGCTTTGTATTGCCAGAGCATTGGCAGTTAAGCCTGATGTACTGCTTATGGATGAACCTACATCTGCTCTTGACCCCATTTCAACCTTAAAGATTGAGGAACTTATGTCAGAGCTTAAAAAGAATTATACTGTTGTAATTGTTACTCATAATATGCAGCAGGCAACAAGAATTGCAGATAATACTGCCTTTTTCCTGGTTGGTGAAATGGTAGAGATGAATAAGACAGAAGCATTGTTTTCAAGACCTATGGATAAAAGAACTGAGGACTATATTACCGGAAGATTTGGCTGATATGTTGTTGGAATACTGTAAATAGAGTTATTTTGCCATTTGTTTAAGGCAGGAAAATATATAATAAATGTAAGGGAAAAGGTTATAAACAAAAATTTATAGGAGGTCAATATGCCAAGAAAAACTTTTGAGGCTTCTCTTGAGGATCTTAATGTAGAATTAATTAAAATGGGAGCTATAGTGGAAAAGGCTATTAATTCGGCTATTGCTGCCTTTAAAAATCACGATGAAAAGCTTGCTAAAGAGGTTGTGGAGCAGGACAGAGTAATTGATGATATGGAAAAGGACATTGAAGCTAAGTGTTTATCTCTAATTTTGAGACAGCAGCCTGTTGCCTGTGATTTGAGAGTAGTATCAACTGCACTTAAGATGGTTACAGATATGGAGAGAATAGGAGATCAGGCAGCGGATATAGCTGAGCTTGTTATGGGGTTCAGTGATGAATTAAAATATAATGCTATTGAACATATTCCTGCTATGGCTGAAGTTGCAGTTGCTATGGTACATGAAGCTATTGCTGCTTTTGTAAATGGAGATGTTAATGCTGCAAGAGAAATCATAAGAAAAGATGATATTGTAGACGAGCTATTTGAAAAGGTTAAAAAGGATGTTTCAAACAGCCTGAAAAATAATGTAGAAAATTGTGATATGGATATAAATTTTTTGATGATTGCAAAATATCTTGAAAGGATAGGTGATCATGCAGAAAATATATGTGAATGGATTGAGTTTTCTGAAACAGGAGATTATAAAAACGGCAGATTACTGTAGTTTTATTTAATAATATATATGCTGAAAAGGACTGACACAGATTAACCTGAAAAAGTTAAATGTCGTCAGTCCTTTTTGAGTTAAGTTTTAACCCGGATATTCATCAAAATTTATCCCTAAAAGTTCGAGAGGTTTTTTTGAGAAAAACTCAAGTATCATTTCAATTACATTATCTGTTGTAATATCTGTGGTGTTTACCCACCATTTAATAATTACCGTAAAAAGGGAAAAGTATGCTTCAGACAAAAGTTCAAATGTAAAATGTGTACCATTTGTTTTGATGTCAATGTGAGATTTGGATATTAAATCATTTATAGTTCTTTCTTTTAATTTGTAAACAAAATCCTGATTGGTATTATCGTTAAAAAGTATATTAAATATTTCCTTATTTTCCTTAACTTTTATAAGTAAAGCTGTTATAAACTTTCTCTGCTCTTTTCCTTTTAGTATACGTATATTCTCTAAAGCGGGAGTAAGTATGTCCAGAAATTTATCTACAATAGTATCATATAGCTGTTTCTTGCTTTCATAGTGCATATAAAAGGTTTTACGGTTTACCAAAGCTTTTTTTGCAATGTCTGTAATGGTAATGTTGGCATATCCTTTTTCTGCTATTAATTCAAGAAAAGCATCTTTTATAGCTTTTTGGCTTTTTATCACTCTTAAATCTGTTTTTTCTGTCATTGTTTACCTCTCTTGTCTGTTTTATTTATTTTACTGTATTTGGAAAAATAATTCAAGGTTTTTTGCAAAAATAAGCAACAGAAATTTAAAATTTGTAT
>CAJKOJ010000099.1 GCA_905201505.1 uncultured Eubacteriales bacterium
TTTGTCCTAAAGCCATTGTCTGTCAGTAACAGCATATAGCTTCAGACTTTCCTTTGTAAATTTCATTTTGTCATCTCCATGTATGTACACATTTATATTAACAATAATAACATAATATTTACATTTTTGCAACTTTTTTAAGACGTTCTATTTCATTTTTTAATTTTTCTATTTCATTTAATTTATTATCGTGTATAAAGGGACATTGTTTAACCTCATAGGGTAAAACAGGGTTGGTAAGAAGTTCCGAAGCAACAAAACTGTCTGCCACCGGGTCAGTATAATCGGCAAAAACGGATTTATTAAAACTGAATTGCTCTGCTGCCTCTATTTTTTTAAAGCTTTGTCCAAGGTCAAAAGAGGCTATTCGGCTGTTGCCTCTTGCTGTTTCAAAAACAATTATAATTTTACTGTTTTGTATGGAAATATGGCAGCCTTTAATAATGCCGTCGTGCAATATTTTTGCTTTTGAAATACCTGTATTATCCTTACGTACATAGACAAGCTTATTGGAACGAAGTGTGTTTATTACAGCTGTAAGGTGTATAGCATCAGACGTTACAGCAAGGGAATAGTCGGATATTTTATATCCTGTTGCATAAAGTATTTTAAATTCACTTATATTATATGATGTTATTTCTCTATAGCCTATTTGTTGTTCGGGAACTTTTTTAGAGTAAAATAATATATAGTTATTTTCTACATTTACAAGTTTTGTCATACTTTTACTTGGGATATAACTGTCAAGTACTGTCGGGTTTGACCAACTGCCGTCTTCTCTGCGGTGCTGTTCAACAAGGTAACTTTCCTTTAAATATTCTTTGTTGTAAAACAATCTTATTATGTTGTCATTTACTATTCCGTCAATATGGAGCATAGTTTTTATTTCTGACGTATTTCTAAGCACCATTTTATGAGGACTGTCATTGCTTGAAAGCATAAGATTACCGCTATTGTCCTGATATAATACCAGCGGGTCCCCGGTACAGCTGCGCATTAGTGAAAATTCTTTACCGGAATTTATTGCTATTGTTTTTGGTTCGCCCCATTCATCTCCTTTCCATAATCTTTGATGAATACAGTTGTTTTCATAGTATACCGAATATATATTGTCATGGTTTCTTGTTATGTAGCTGTTCATTTTGTAACATCTCCCTTCTGCTTTTATTTTATGTTATAATGAATTTTGTAGTACAAAAAGCTACTTTACTATTTTAAATTTAAATAATTTATGATATAATCATAATAATATAGTTAATTTTACACAGGAAGGGAATTATAATTATGAAAAAGAAAATGGACTTTAATAAAATTGTCTATGCAATTATTGCTTTTTTATTTATTGTAATTATTATTACGGCTATTTCTATTGCAATAAAGAATCGTAATGATGTTAAGGATATACAGGAAATAGAGAACAGTATGATTGAGGCAAAGGGGAAAAGAGAAGCGGAAATTTCTGAAATAGAAGAAGGCGGCCTGCCATCTAAAGAAGAGCTTGTATCTGTGGGACTTGAAGATGTAATGCAGGCAAGCAAAATTAATAAGCAGTTTAATCTTTATAATTATGAAATGGAAGATGGAGGTATTAAGTACAATTATCTTGCAAATGCAGTAACAAACGGTGAAAGACTTTCTATATCAGCAAAGGTTATGACTGAAGAGGAATACAAAAAAATGCTGCCTGAAGCAAAAATGCAGAAAGATACTGTAGATGGTATTGAAGTTGTTTATAACGACAGGAGTTTATATTATACTGTTGATGGCGAAGATTTACCTGGATATGTTAAAAATGCTCTTGATGCAGGCAATGTAGTTGTGAGATACGGCAATTCTACATCAGAGTTGTTGCCTATGCAGCAAATTATGTGGTATACAGATGGAATTGGTTATACTCTTGAATCAATCAGCAGAAATTATAGTTATGAGGATATGGCTGAATTGGTAAAGGATTTTTTAAGTGAAGTAAAATAAGTTATTTAATAAATATTTTTTAAGGGGATAGATTTAATGTTACTTAAGGATTTTAATAAAATTCATTTTATTGGTATCGGTGGAATTAGTATGTCAAGCCTTGCGGAAATTCTTTTTAATAAGGGCAAGGAGATTTCAGGTTCTGATGGAGTACGCTCAGCAGTCACAGACAGCCTTGAAGAAAAGGGAATCAGTGTTACTATTGGTCAGAAAGCGGAAAATATAACTGATGATATTGACCTTGTTGTATATACAGCAGCTGTTAATGAGGATAATCCTGAACTTATGGCAGCAAGAGATTCAAAGGCATCTGTTATTGACAGGGCAGAACTTGTAGGTATGCTTATGCTTGAATATAAGCGTCCGATTTCTGTTGCAGGCACTCATGGCAAGACAACAACATCTTCTCTTGTTACTGAAATTTTGCTTTCGGCAAATACTGAACCTACAGTTTCTATAGGTGGTATGCTCCCAAGTATAGGCGGCAATTATAGGATTGGTAAAGAGGATTATTTTGTACTTGAAACTTGTGAATACTGTGACAGTTTTTTAAAGTTTAATCCTCATTCTGCCATTATTTTAAATGTAGATAAGGACCATATTGACTATTTCAAAAATCTTGATAACATTTATAAATCTTTTAATAAGTTTGCTAAAAGAATTCCTGAAGATGGTTTTTTAATCATTAATAATGATATTCCAAGACTTAATGAGGTAATTAACGGGATAAGCTGCAACTTTGAAACATACGGGGGCGATAAAAGTGCCGACTGGTATGCTACTGATATAAGCTATAATTCTATGGGACATGGGTCATACACTGTAAATTATAAAGGCGAAGAAATTGCAAGAGTTATGCTTTCTATACCCGGAGAACATAATGTCTATAACTCATTGTCTGCATTTGCTCTTTGTTATAAGTATGGTGTACCTGTTGATGCAATTGTAAAAGGTATCGAAAATTATCATGGTACAGACAGACGTTTTCAGTATAAAGGCAGTTTTAATGGGGTAAAGGTAATTGATGATTATGCACATCACCCTACAGAAATTGCGGCAACAATTAACAGTGCAAGGTCAAATGATATTGGCAGGCTTTGTATTGTGTTCCAGCCTCATACTTATACTAGAACATATGAGCTTTTAGATGAGTTCGCTGATGTTTTGTCAAAAGCCGACCAGGTTGTACTTGTAGATATTTATGCTTCAAGAGAAAAGGATACAGGTCTTGTCAGCAGCAAAGATTTGGCTGAAAAGATTGTCGAACATGGAGGAAAAGTTGAATATTGCGGAACCTTCGAAAATGCCGAAAATTATGTTATTAACAATTGTAATCCACAGGATATGTTGATAACTATGGGGGCCGGGGATATTGTAAAATTAGGTGAAAATCTTGTAAAAGAGAAGTAATGCACAAAGTTATCCAGGTTATCCACATACGATGAACATAATTTCGTGTGGATAAGGGTAAGTTATCCACACAGAATAAAAAAATCGAAAAAATATCGAACATTGTTACAAGTATATTACAAAGTTTACAGCAAGATTACAACAAAAAATTATAAAAATATGTTACGAAATAAAAATTTATATTGCTTTTTTTGTCAATATAGGTTATTATTATATAAATATGTTTATGTTTTTTTAAGGAGGAATAACTATATGATTTCTGCCGGTGAATTTAGAAACGGTGTTACTATGGAATACGAAGGAAATATTTACCAGATTATTGAATTTCAGCACGTTAAGCCAGGTAAGGGTGCTGCCTTTGTAAGAACTAAGTTAAAAAATCTTGTTTCAGGAGCTGTTGTTGAAAAGACTTTCAGACCTACTGAAAAGATGCCTAAGGCACATATTGACAGAAAGGATATGTCTTACCTTTATAACGATGGTGAGCTTTACTACTTTATGGATGTTGAAACTTATGATCAGATTCCTATTCCTGCTGCAGAGGTAGGAGATACTCTTAAGTTTGTCAAGGAAAATGAAGCTGTAAAGGTTCTTAGCTATCAGGGTAAGGTGTTTGGTATTGAACCTCCTATAGCTGTTGAACTTGAAATTGTAGATACTGAGCCGGGATTTAAAGGTGATACTGCTACAGGTGCAACTAAGCCTGCTACTGTTGAGACAGGTGCAACTGTTAATGTTCCTTTATTTATTAATCAGGGAGAAATTATTAAGGTTGATACTGCTACAGGTGAATATTTAGGCAGAGTAAATAAATAATGTATGTTTAAAGGAGCGTGTGTCTGCACGCTCTTTTTACTTTAAAGGAGATAAAAAAATGAATATAAACTGGAATGCCGAGAAATATAATGAGGATTTTAAGTTTGTACATAAATATGGTGAGGATGTAATGGAGCTTTTAACATCGCCAAAAGGCAGTAATGTAATAGACTTAGGCTGTGGGAATGGAAATCTAACAAAAAAACTAAAAGAAAAAGGTTACAATGTAATAGGTATTGACGATTCAGATGAAATGCTAAACATTGCAAGAAAAAAATATAATGAGATTAAATTTGTAAAAGGAAATGCACTTACATTTAAAATTGAGCCTGCAGATGCTATATTCTCAAATGCAGTACTTCATTGGATTGATAAAGAAAAACAACAGGAGCTTTTAAATAACATTGCATCAAATATTAAAAAGGGCGGAGAGTTTGTTTGTGAATTTGGAGGTAATGGTTGTGCTAAAATTGTACATTCTGAATTAAGGCGTATTTTTGAAAAGAATAATTTAAAATATAAATTTAATTTCTATTTTCCTACAATTGGAGAATATGCACCATTAATGGAAAAGGCCGGGTTAAATGTAAAGTATGCAATCTTATTTGATAGACCCACTTTACAAAATGGTGAAAATGGTCTTGAGGAATGGATAAGAATGTTTAATATAGCTCCCTTTAAAGGACTTACAGAAAATAAAATTCAGGAAATTATTAATGAAACTAAAGAAAGGCTTGAACCTGTATTATGTAAAGAAGGTAAGTGGTTTGTTGATTATGTGAGAATAAGGTTTAGGTGTGAAAAGTTATAATGTAAATAAAAATAACTTTGTTGAGGTACAATAGATAGGTAACAGATAAAAATAAAAAGTAAGGTTCAACTT
>CAJKOJ010000100.1 GCA_905201505.1 uncultured Eubacteriales bacterium
GTCTGGAGGAACTGTGTACATTTGAAAGAATGCAATAAGAAAGGATAACTTTTGAGTTTTCATTAATCACTTATTGGATTTTAGTGCAAAAGGAATATTGATTTTGCTTAAACAGCGGTGAAGTATTATTATTTATTATATAAATTAAAATACAATGTGTTTCTATATTTATGATAGGAGGCGGGACGGTGTGAAACGAGAATTAGGTATTGCAAGGTGTGGACTGGCCTGTTGCCTGTGTGCTGAAAATGATAAATGTGCCGGATGTAGTTCGGGGGGAGTGCACTGATAAGACCTGGTGTGAGAACCGAAGGTGCTCAATTGATAAAGAAATTGGTCATTGCTTTGATTGCGACATGGTTTGTAAAAAAGGATTGCTGAACAAGATAAAGCCATATGGATTTACATTATTTATTAAAAGGTATGGGAAAAAATATCTTTTAGATTGTCTTGAAAGAAATGAAAGAAACGGAATTGTTTATCATCGCAGTGGTATAAATGGTGATTATGAAATTTTGATGATACAGGAAAACTGATAGAATTTATAAAAACAGGCAGAAAATAAGAATAATAAAAAAGTGATGAATGTTTTAAAGGTGAGGAAAATGGCGAAGAATGAAATTGTTATAAAAGGTGCAAGGGCAAATAACCTTAAAAGTATAGACCTGACTATACCCAGAGACAAGCTTGTTATTTTTACAGGATTAAGCGGCAGCGGTAAGTCAAGTCTTGCTTTTGATACTGTATATGCGGAAGGTCAGAGAAGATATGTAGAGAGCTTAAGCTCTTATGCAAGAATGTTTTTAGGACAAATGGAAAAACCTGAATGTGACAGCATTGAGGGCTTGTCTCCTGCAATATCAATTGACCAGAAAACTACAAGTAATAATCCTCGTTCAACTGTAGGAACTGTAACAGAAATATATGATTATTTAAGGCTTTTGTATGCCAGAGTTGGTATTCCACATTGCCCGAAATGCGGCAAAGAAATACACAGACAGACTGTTGACCAAATTGTTGACAAAATATTGGCACTTGATGAGGGAACAAAAATTCAGCTGCTTGCTCCTGTTGTAAGAAACAGGAAAGGTGAGCATATTAAGCTGCTTGAAGACGCTAAAAAAAGCGGATATGTAAGAGTAAGAGTTGATGGAAATATTTATGACTTGGGAGAAAAAATTGAACTTGACAAGAATAAAAAACATAACATAGAAATAGTTGTTGACAGACTTGTTGTGAGAGAGGGTATGGAACAGAGATTAAGTGAGTCTATAGAAACGGTTTCCGCACTTACGGGAGGTATTCTGCTTGTTGATGTAATCGGTGGTAATGAGATTGTATTCAGTCAGAATTTTGCCTGCCCTGACTGCGGTATAAATATTGAAGATATTGAACCGCCTATGTTTTCTTTTAACAATCCAAGTGGTGCCTGTCCTGACTGTATGGGACTTGGTGTCAAAATGATTATTGACGAAGATATAATTGTTCCAAATAAGAATTTGTCTTTAAATCAAGGTGCTATCAATGCTATGGGCTGGGGGAATATTTCAAGTCCTGAATCTTCGGCTTATTCATTAATTCAGGGTCTTATGGAAGTTTATGACTTTGATATGGATACACCTTATAAAGATTTGCCTGAAGAGGTAAGAAATGCGATTATGTATGGTACTCAGGGTACTGAGATAAAGGTGCCATATAAGGTGGCAGGGAAAACAAAATACTATACGTTTGCTTTTGAGGGTGTTATAACAAGTCTTGAAAGAAGATACAGAGAAAGTACATCTGAGAACGCAAGGGAGGAATATGAGTCATATATGACAAATGTAACCTGTCCTACCTGTAAGGGAAGAAGGCTTAAACCTGAAGTTCTGGCAGTGACAGTAGGAGGTAAAAATATTGCAGAAATGACTGAAATGTCTGTAAAGGAACTTCAGAAGTTTTTTGCAGGTATTGAGTGGACGTCTACACAGAGAGCTATAGGTGAACAGATTTTTAAAGAAATTAATTCAAGGGTTGGTTTTCTTATGAATGTAGGACTTGATTATCTTACATTGTCAAGAACTGCAGGTACTTTAAGCGGAGGTGAAGCACAGAGAATAAGACTTGCAACTCAAATAGGTTCCGGACTTGTAGGGGTGCTTTACATTTTAGATGAGCCTAGTATAGGTCTTCACCAGAGGGATAATGATAAGCTCCTTGCTACTTTAAAACATTTAAGAGATTTAGGAAATACTTTAATTGTGGTTGAACACGATGAAGACACGATGAGAGAGTCGGACTATATTGTAGACATTGGTCCCTATGCAGGTGAACGTGGTGGAGAAGTTGTTTTTGCAGGTGAATATGAGGATATTCTAAACTGTGAAAAATCTATAACAGGTGCATTTTTAAGCGGTAGAGAAAAAATTGAAGTTCCAAAAGAAAGAAGAAAGGGAAACGGTGATTTTTTAACAATTAAAGGTGCAAGAGAAAATAATCTTAAAAATGTCAATATAGACATACCTCTTGGCTGCTTTGTTTGTGTTACAGGTGTTTCAGGCAGCGGAAAAAGTTCTCTTGTAAATGAGGTGCTATATAAAACTCTTGCAAGAGATTTAAACAGAGCAAAAATTAAGCCGGGAAAATATGATGAAATAACAGGACTTGAGCATTTAGACAAAGTAATAAACATTGATCAAAGTCCTATAGGAAAGACACCTCGTTCAAATCCTGCAACGTATACGGGACTTTTTGATCTTATAAGAGATTTGTATACACAGCTGCCTGAAGCTAAGGTAAGGGGATTTAGTAAGGGCAGATTTAGCTTTAATGTTAAGGGCGGTCGTTGTGAAGCTTGCAAGGGTGATGGAATACTTAAAATTGAGATGCATTTTCTCCCTGATGTATATGTGCCTTGTGAGGTTTGTGGTGGAAAGAGATACAATAGAGAAACTCTTGAAGTTAAATATAAGGGCAAGACTATAGCTGATGTTCTTGATATGACTATTGATGAGGCTTGTGTTTTCTTTGAAAATCTGCCAAGAATAAAGAATAAGCTGGACACATTAAAGGCTGTTGGTTTGGGCTATGTCAAACTTGGACAAAGTTCTACTACATTAAGCGGCGGTGAGGCACAGAGGGTTAAACTTGCTACTGAACTTAGTAAAAGAAGCACAGGCAGAACAATTTATGTCCTTGATGAGCCTACAACCGGACTTCACAGTTATGATGTGAGAAGACTTATAAATATTATTCAGCAGCTTACAGAGGGTGGAAACACAGTTGTTGTAATTGAACATAATTTAGATGTTATAAAAACAGCTGATTATATCATTGACTTAGGACCTGAAGGTGGTGACGGCGGTGGTACTGTTGTTGCTGTTGGTACACCGGAGGATATTGTAAAGGTTAAGAAGTCTTATACCGGAAAATATTTAAATCAATTGCTTTAAGGTGTGCACTATGAATAAAAATAAAGTATTACAAAATATTTTTACTGATGTTAAAAATGATTTTAAAAAAATAGGAATACCTGTATCAGAAAATATAAATCCTTATATAAAGCTTAGTAAGGCTAAAAGACGATGGGACAGCTGTAAAATTTCTAATATTAAAGGTGATTATAAATATCATATAAGTATAAGTGAAATTTGTTTTAAAGAACCAAACTATATTGAATTTATTAAGAATACTATGGCCCATGAACTTATTCATACTATATGCGGTTGTTTTAACCACGGAAAAATATTTAAATACTATTCCAATATTTTAGAAAATGCAGGATATAAAGTGAAAACTGTCACTAAAAGTTCTCTTGTGAAAAGTGATGAAGAAAAGATACAAGAGGCTAAGCATATTCTTAAGTGTACAGTATGCGGGGAAATGTATTATAGATTCAGGTTTCCAAAAGAAAAGGGTTATATCAGAAGAATAAGATGCGGAAAATGTAGTGGTAAACTTGAGAAGATTAAGTAATCCTGCTTATTTATATAATGTAGATAAGCAGGATTTTATATAATTTGTGATTTAAGTAATTAAAATTTTTCCAGGCAGACAAATAGAAAAAATAGCTGGAAGTAGCATATAATATGGGGTTTGCATAGAAAAATAATGTTTTTATTATTTTATGAGTTTGCTTGGAAAATTTTTATGAGGTAGATAAGAAATATTAAGTATTATCAGGATTTTGTTGAAATTTTATAAAAAGTGTTATATAATTTAGTTGATATTTATTGGGGTTAAAGAGAAACAAGAGTTGTATTTAAATTTCAGCGGAATAACACCGTCAAATACGGGCGGGCAGCGTTAAAGAGAAACAAGAGTTGTATTTAAATATTTTTGGTTTTGTTTTTGATTTGTTACCTTCAGGGTTAAAGAGAAACAAGAGTTGTATTTAAATAGTTTTAAACTTTCTTCAGATGATGTTCTTTTGGTGTTAAAGAGAAACAAGAGTTGTATTTAAATATGATAATTGGAGGAACAATATTTGAGGTGATTTATGGTTAAAGAGAAACAAGAGTTGTATTTAAATATACTTGCTGATTTTTTCCCTTGAATTTTTGTTAGTGTTAAAGAGAAACAAGAGTTGTATTTAAATGGAACAAGCAGATAACGAAAATTAGAAGATTTACGCGTTAAAGAGAAACAAGAGTTGTATTTAAATTAATATTACTATCAGGAGTACTTAAAACAAAAGAACGTTAAAGAGAAACAAGAGTTGTATTTAAATGCTACATACCTAATTTTTTTTAGTAATATTGGGTCAAGTTAAAGAGAAACAAGAGTTGTATTTAAATATAGTATTTTCTGTACACCAGGTAACAAAATCTGTAGTTAAAGAGAAACAAGAGTTGTATTTAAATTAAATTTTGCAAGAGCAATGTGAAGAACGTTCACCAGTTAAAGAGAAACAAGAGTTGTATTTAAATTTAAATATATATAATTGGTTTTCCACTATAACGCCTGTTAAAGAGAAACAAGAGTTGTATTTAAATGATTGCTGTTACTTACACCCTTTACATTAAGGCTGGGTTAAAGAGAAACAAGAGTTGTATTTAAATAAATTATTAACATATTATAAAAATT
>CAJKOJ010000101.1 GCA_905201505.1 uncultured Eubacteriales bacterium
TATATTTCAATATTATTCTAAACGACTATTAAAAATTAAGCACTCAAAATATTCTAAAAAATATAAAACTATTTATAGAAATCAGCCATTGTTTACTTTATTCCCCCTGGCTATACCCTTCTTCTCTAAAAAACAGATTGTACAAGTTCAAGTTATATAATTTTTAATATACATTATTTTTATTTCTAATGTTATCTGTACTTCACTAATATTTTTTTAATATTGCCTCAGCACACTTTATTCCATCTACAGCAGCAGACATTATTCCCCCTGCATATCCACAGCCCTCACCGCAGGGATAAAGTCCATCGACATTTGTAGACATAAGACTTTCGCTTCTTGTTATTCTCACAGGAGATGATGAACGGCTCTCAACAGCAGTCATTACCGCATCATCACAGGCAAAACCTTGTATCTTTTTATCCATTTCCTTTAATGCCAGTTCAAAAGATTCATTCATAAATTCAGGAAATATCCTTCTTATATCAGTGTACGTTACACCCGGCTTATAACTTGGCTCAATATTTCCGCACCTTACAGATGCCCTTCTTTTTATAAAATCCCTTACTCTCTGTACAGGAGCATTATAATTTCCTCCGCCGGCTTCAAAAGCATTGCTTTCAAGTTTTCTTTGCAGTTCAACTCCTGCAAGTGCATAGTCAGAGCCAAAGTCTCCTGTATTAATACCAATTAACAATGCTGAATTGGCATTTTCTTTATCTCTTTTGTAATAGCTCATACCATTTGTAACAACACGATTTTCCTCCGATGCTGCCGCCACTACCAGACCGCCTGGACACATACAAAAAGTGAATGCACTTCTTCCATTTGGAAGATGTGCCGCAAGTTTATAATCTGCATTTGGCAAATATTTTGCAAATTCACCGTACTGAGCTTTATTTATCATTTCTTGCTTATGTTCTATTCTCACACCCATAGCAAATGGCTTTTGAATAATATCAACACCATTTTTGTAAAGCATTTCAAAAGTATCTCTGGCTGAATGACCTATTGCAAGTATAATATTATCTGCTTCATACTCCTTGTCATTAACAACAACAGACTTTACTCTGCCCTTTTCAATAACAATATCAGAAACCTTGCTGTCAAAGTGAATTTCTCCTCCTAAGGCAATAATTTCCTCCCTAATACTTTTCACAATATTAATAAGCTTGTCTGTGCCTATATGAGGTTTAGCTTCATACATAATTTCAGCCGGTGCACCAAATTTAACAAATTCTTCAAGTACATACTGACATCTGACATCTTTAATTCCTGTAGTCAGTTTTCCGTCTGAAAATGTACCTGCACCACCCTCACCGAATTGTACATTTGACTTTATATCAAGTATTCCCTTTTCCCAAAAGTTCTCTATCGACTTTTGCCTGTCCTCAACAACATATCCTCTTTCAAATATTACAGGTCTTACACCCGCTCTTGCCAAAGTAAGACCAGCAAGCATTCCTGCAGGACCAAAGCCTATAATGACAGTTTTGTTTTTTTCCCCAATATTGTTTGGAATACTGTATTTAATTTCCTGAACCTTTGAAACATTTTTTATTTTTAAATACTTCTCCTCATTTGCAATACTGATTTCAACAGCTATAACATAGTGTACATTATCTTTTTTTCTTGCATCAACAGCCTTTTTTGAAATTTTCAGACTGTTAATATTACTGCATCTTAATATTTTACATACTTTATTTTTCAATAACTCCTCAGTAATTTTTTCCTTAACAGATATTTTAATGTTTGAAATTTTAAGCATATTTTACTCCTTTGATGCTGACCTTCCTGCCAGCCTGCCGCTGCTCCAGGCCCACTGCAAATTATAACCTCCGCAGTCACCATAAATATCCATAACTTCACCGCAGGCATAAAGTCCCCTTACAATCCTTGATTCCATTGTTTTATTGTCAAATTCATTAGTCAATGCTCCTCCTGCTGTCACCTGAGCATTTTGAAATCCTCTTGTTCCTGTTATTTCCAAATTGTACTCCTTAATAAGAGATGCCATTTTCCAAAGCTGCTGTCTGGTAAGATTTCCTGCTTTGTAAGACAATTTTTCAATACCTGACTTCTTAGCTACAAGATTTCCTATTCTCTTGTTAAGAAGCCCCGTAAAGTAATTTTCCATAGTCAGATGTCCAAGACAGTCTTTTCTGCTTTCAAGAATATCATATACTTCCTTTGGAGAATACTCTGACATAAAATCAAGAAATACACTTAAATTTTTCTTAAAGGCAGCTTTAGCAGAAAGCTGAAAAACAGGCGGCCCTGAAATTCCATAATCAGTAAAAAGCACTTCTCCAAACTCTTCGCCGATAACCTTCTCCTTGTGTATCAGACTGACTTTTCCTGTAAACTTGATTCCCTGAAGACTTTTAACCTCTTTAGGATCTGTTTTGAACTGAACAAGTGCAGGAGCTGTCTCTGTTATAGTATGCCCCATATTTCTAAGAAGAGTGAAAGCTGAACCATCAGAGCCAAGAGCAGGCGATGCACATCCGCCCCCTGCTACAATTACTTTGTCAGCTTCTATAACTTCATTTTCTTTGCTTTCAATTCTAAACCCTTTTTTAGTTCTTTTTATTTCTACTGCATAAAACCCTGTTATTATTTTAACTTCAAGTCTTGCAAGTTCATTTCTCAGTGCATCTGACACAGATGATGCCTGATCAGAAAAGGGATAAAGTTTTCCTTCCTTTTCCTCTTTAGGAAATACTCCAAGCCTGTTAAAAAAATTTATAGTATCATTTACACTATATTCCTCAAGAGCATATACGGCAAAATTTCTGTTTTTACCGTAATAATTATTTATATCCGCATTTACATTACTGTAATTACATCTTCCATTCCCTGTTGCAAGTATTTTTTTGCCTAGTCTGTCAAATCTCTCAATTATTATTATTTCATTTTCAGCATTAGTGTATGCCGCCTCAATAGCCGCTGCCATTCCTGCAGCTCCTCCGCCAATTATAACCAATTTCATATTCTTTCTCCCAATTAACTAACTTTTATCTTCCATACAAAAAAAGAGCAATCTACTCTCTATCTGTTATTTTAAGCCATATTATTTGCTTTGTCAATCAAAAGGCTTTATTACCCACATTATTATTACTCTTATAAATTAAATTATTTGTTTAATTCTGCAAAAAATGCCATTTTACTATTGACTAATTATTACAAAAATCTTAAAATTATACTGTAAATAAAATTCGAAAGGAAATCAGTAAAGTGTTTATTCCAAAACTATTTCAAATTATGAAAGAGTCACCACAGGATTTAAAGGGCAAAAATCTTGTAAATGACATTATTTCAGGTCTTATTGTAGCAGTTGTTGCACTGCCCTTATCAATTGCCCTGGCCATATCTTCGGGAGTTGGTCCTGAAGTAGGTCTTATTACTGCTATTATTGCAGGTTTTCTTATTTCATTTTTAGGCGGAAGCCGTGTTCAGATTGGTGGTCCCACTGCAGCCTTTGTTGTAATTATATGTGGTATAATTGAGCAATTCGGCATTGACGGTCTTATTATTGCAACATTAATGGCAGGTGCCATACTTATTGTCTTTGGACTGTTAAAGCTCGGAGACGTCATTAAATTTATACCATTTCCTATTACTGTAGGTTTTACAACAGGCATAGCAGTCACATTATTTTCTACACAGTTAAATGATTTTCTAGGTATGAATATAACAGGCATAAGCTCTGAATTTATACCTAAGTGGGAAACATACCTTCGTAATATTGACAAGATTGATTTAATGGCCGCTGGTATAGGAATTGCAAGTATAGTTATAAGTATCCTATGGGGGAAAATCAATAAAAAAATACCAGGTTCTCTTATTGCTCTTATTGTAACTACTGCCGCCCTGTATTTAATGCAGAAAAATGGCATAGGAAACTCAGTTCAAACTATAGGCTCTAAGTTCAGCGATCTTAAAGGTACTATTCCAGTACCTCATGTACCTGACTTTAAAGGTGTAAATGTTACAGCTCTTATTCAGCCTGCTGTAACTATTGCAATACTTGCAGGAATTGAATCCCTCCTTTCTGCTGTTGTAGCTGACGGTATGACAGGTGACAAACACAATTCAAACCAGGAGTTAATTGCTCAGGGCATTGCAAATATAGGCTCTGCTCTCTTCGGCGGCCTGCCTGCAACAGGTGCAATCGCAAGAACAGCAGCAAACATCAGAAACGGAGGAAGAACACCAATTGCAGGTATGGTACATGCAATTGTTCTGCTCATTATTATGTTAGTCGCTATGCCTCTTGCAAAACTTATACCAATGCCTACACTTGCAGGTATTCTTATTGTTGTCAGCTGGAATATGTGCGAATTTAAGGAATTTTCAGAAATTGCAAGAACAACAAAAAGTGACTTGTCTATACTTATTTTAACATTTATACTGACAGTTGTCTTTGACCTTGTTATAGCCATTGAAATCGGTATGGTGCTGGCTATGTTCCTGTTTATGAAAAAAATGTCCGAAAGTTTTAATATAAATACTGTTTCAAAGGAACACGAAAACGACACATATAAATATATAAATAATGAAATTATGGTGTATGAACTTGCCGGACCAATGTTTTTTGGTGCATCTACAAGATTTATGGATGTAATGAAAAATATGAATGTAAAAAGTGATGTTCTTATTTTAAGAATGACAAATGTTCCTATAATAGACGGTACCTCTCTTGATTCTTTGAAATATGTTATTGACTATGCAAAAAAACATCATATACTTGTGTTATATGCTGAATTACAGCCGCAGCCTTTAAAAGTACTCAAAAAATTTGGCTGTGAAAAAAGAATGGGAAAAGAAAGATTTTTTGATACAATGGATGAAGCTTATGCTTTTGCTCAAGACATTGTTACTATAAGTAAGGAAAACAGGAAAAAGAGAAATAAAAACAAAAAAACTGCTTGATACTATAAAAGCGTAAGCAATGTTAATTATACACTGCTTACGCTTTTATATGTTATGCAACTAATAGGAAAATTTTTCTCAGTAAAAAAGTATTATTATATTATATTGACTTTTATTTG
>CAJKOJ010000102.1 GCA_905201505.1 uncultured Eubacteriales bacterium
TAGGAAAAGTCAGATATAAATATTTCAAGTAATAAAATATATATTAGTATTTAATATTTTTTATTGAAAGTCTTTTATTTTAATCATAAATTGTTCAGCAGCTTTGGAGAATATTTGATACTTTTTCCATATAATATTCAGTTCTGCTTCAACCTTTGGCTCGAGAGGGCGGAAACATAAATTACTGTTTTCAGATGTATTTATTATTTTATCAAGTCCTATTGCATACCCCAATCCTTCATCGACTAATAAAGAAGCATTAAACAAAAGGTTATATGTGGCAACAACATTTAAATTGCTTATATTGCAGTTAAGCCATTGGCTAAATTGATTGTCCTGGTTTTTCTGGTGAGAAATAATAAGAGGTTTATCTAATAAATCATTTGGTGAAATTGTTTCCTTTTTTGAAAGAGCAGAGTCACGTCGCATAAGAACGCCCCATATATCTTTTGCAGGCATTTTAAGTGAATTATACTTTGACAAATCTACTTCTCCAAATACAATTCCAAAATCTATCAGTCCTTTATCCAATTGTTCCATAACAAATTCAGCATTTCCGCTTGAGATATGGTAATGAATTCCCGGGTGTATGTTTTGCAATTCTTTTGCTGCCTTGGCAAGAAGTCTGACAGCGTCTGTTTCTCCTGTACCTATATACACATCACCAACAATCACGCTGTCGGAAAGGGTAATTTCTTTTTCTGTCTTTTCCACAAGATTTAGAATTTCTTCAGCTCGTTTTCTGAGAATCATTCCTTCGTCTGTTAAAGTGACTTTACGTGAGCCTTTTGTCCCCCTGATTAAAAGTTGTTTACCTAATTCTTCTTCCATATTTTTAATTTGAGTGGAAAGTGTCGGCTGAGAAAGGTGCAGTGATTGTGCTGCACGAATAATGCTTTGTTCTCTCGCTACTGCAAGAAAGTATTGAAGTACTCTTAGTTCCATATATCAGTCTCCTATGTTTATTATTCGTATTCAATTTGTTTTTTATAGTATAGCATAATATTGAATAGGTTTCAACTATTGAAACGCATTAATTATAAGTATTTGCTATTCTAGGGTTAGTGGGGTATAATTTCATTAAAGACAGAGAAACAGGATAAAGAGGATAAAAAAATGAATCTGGCAAAAACAGTAAATTATGGTTCTAGGGAAGCTATAATTCAAAATTTAATAGACGCAGGCTGTAAGCAGGGGATGATTAAATGTTTTATGACATATCTTGAGCAGGATAATTTAGAAAATTTGTTTATACTGCTGGAAGAACACCGAAATTATCTTTTGAGCAGAGTTCATGAGGGTGAAAAACAGATATGTTGTTTGGATTACCTGATATATCAGATAAGGCGAAATCAAGTCAATGACGAAAATAGATTATAGGAGGCAGACTAAAATGAAGGTAATAAAAAACAAGACTTTTGATATGGAAAGGGCGTTATATGGAAGTGAAAATATATATATAAAGAAATGTTATTTTGATGGTCCGTCTGATGGAGAAAGTGCTTTGAAGGAATCTAATAATGTTGAGGCAGAAAATTGTTTCTTTAATCTGCGTTATCCATTTTGGCATAATAGTTTTTTGAAAATCAAAAATTCTGAAATGACGGAACTTTGCAGGGCGGCATTATGGTATTCAGATAATATAGAAATTGCAGATACAAAGCTGCATGGTATTAAGGCACTGAGAGAGTGCAGTAATGTAAAAATAAAAAATTGTGATATTGTTTCTACAGAGTTTGGCTGGTCAGCAAATAATGTGTATATGGAAAACAGTACAGTTAGAAGTGAATATTTTATGATGCGTTCTGAAAATCTGAAATTTCACGATATAGAATTTAAAGGTAAATATTCTTTTCAGTATATCAAAAACTCTGTTTTTGAAAACTGTGTTTTTGATACAAAAGATGCATTTTGGCATTCAGAAAACGTAATTGTAAAAAACAGTGTAATAAGAGGGGAATATTTGGCGTGGTATTCAGACGGTCTGACAATGGTAAACTGCAAAATTTTAGGTACACAGCCATTTTGTTACTGCAAAAATCTGAAATTGATAGATTGTGAAATGATAGATACTGATTTTTGCTTTGAAAAATCTGAAGTTTATGCAACAATTACAACTCCTGTAGTCAGCATTAAAAATCCTCTTTGCGGATGTATCAGAGTTCCCAGTGTGAAAAAACTGATTATGGATGATGTAAAAGCAAGAGGTGAAGTAATTATAGGAAAAACAGTTGAAAATGAACTAAGAAATTTATTAAATAAGGAGATTAAAAAAGAGTGCATGGGAAACGGAATATAACGGCTGAAAGTTATTTTGTCAAAGTCAGGGTAAAAAAATTTTTCAAAAATATACATAGGAACATATAAAAGGAAAGTTAAATAAGGAGAATGAAAATGAATATAAGGAGGAATAAATTTGTGACAGCGTCTTTAATGATTACAATTTTTCTTTCTGCTTGCAGCGGGTTATCTTGTTATAAGATTTCTGAAACTCATTCATTTGAAGAGGTTTGGAAAACAGAAAATAGTAAAGGCAGTCAGGAGAAACAGGGGAAAAATAATGAGACACAGGAAAGAGAGGAATATGCAATGAAAATAAGTGTTAAATCCAGAGATTATGAAATCATTTATGAGTTAAACAATAGTCAAGCGGCAAAAGATTTGTACACTCAGCTGCCACTGACGCTGGAAGTAAAGGATTTCAGCACCAATGAAAAAACATTTTATCCGCCAAAAGAGTTGAATATTAATGATGCTCCTGCAGCAAATGCAGAAAAGGGCAGCTTATGTTATTATTCTCCATGGGCTGATGTGGTAATGTTTTATGACTATTTTGGAAAAGGCAGCAGTTTGTATGAACTTGGAAAAGTTGTTGAGGGGAAAGAGGATATTGAAAAACTTTCGGGCAAAATTGAAATTACAGCAATAAAAAATGGAGGGGTATAGATATGGATAATCATATTTTAAAATATAGATAAGTGTATTACGTTTTTAAATGATTATACGATAACCTGAGGTTATGCAAAGTTTTTGATTTGGAGGGAAAATATATGTTAGGAAATTTTAAATATTCAAACCCAACTAAATTGTATTTTGGAGAAAATTCTTTAAATTATCTTAAAGAAGAATTGTTTAATTACGGAAAAAATGTACAGCTTGTTTACGGCGGAGGTTCTATTAAGAAAAACGGTATCTATGAACAAGTTACAACAATTTTAAAGGAATGCGGCAAGGAAGTTTTTGAAGACGGCGGGGTAATGCCAAACCCTACTGTAGAAAAACTGGAAGAGGGTTGTAAGATTGCAAGAGAAAATAAGGTGGATTTAATATTAGCAGTTGGTGGTGGTTCTGTTTGTGATTATTCAAAGGCAGTATCAGTTTCGGCTTATTGTGATGAAGACCCGTGGGAGAAATATTTTATTAAATTTGAAGATGTTAAGTGCAAGATAATTCCTGTCGGCTGTGTACTTACTATGGTAGGAACCGGTTCAGAGATGAATGGCGGTTCTGTAATTACAAACCATAAACAAAAGCTAAAGATTGGTCACGTTTTTGGTGAGAATGTATTCCCTAAGTTTTCAATATTAAATCCAAAATTCACATATTCTCTTCCTAAGTATCAGATGGTATCAGGCTGTTTTGATATTATGTCTCATATTCTGGAGCAGTATTTTTCAGGTGAGGATGACAACACATCTGATTATATTGCAGAGGGACTGTTGAGGTCATTGATTGTCAGTACAAGGGCTGCTTTAAAAAATCCGAAAGATTATGAAGCAAGAAGCAATATTATGTGGACAGCAACATGGGCATTGAACACATTGATTGCCATGGGTAAAAGTACTGACTGGGAAGTACATATGATTGGGCAGGCTGTAGGAGCTCATACTGATGCAACTCATGGTATGACACTTTCTGCAGTATCTATTCCTTATTACAAATACATTATGGCTTATGGGCTGCATAAATTTAAGAGATATGCAGTAAGTGTCTGGAATGTGAGTACTGAGGGAAAGACAGATGAGCAGATAGCAATGGAAGGCATAGAGTGTATGGAAAATTACATGAAGGAAATCGGGCTTGTGATGAATATTGCAGATTTAGGTGTTACTGATGAAATGATTGAGGATATTGCTGATAGTACGCTTATTATGGAAGGTGGTTATAAGGTTCTTAATCATAATGACGTTGTTGAAATTTTAAAAAGGAGTATGAAATAAATGAGTAAAAATATATTAATTATTAAATCAAGTTTGAGAAAAGGCGGAAATTCAGATACATTGGCTGAATATTTTGCAAAGGGTGCCTCTGAAGCAGGAAATAAAGTGGAAATTATCAGTCTTGCAGACAAAGAAATTGGTTTTTGCAAAGGGTGCCTTGCATGTCAGAAAACGCATAGATGCGTGATAAATGATGACGCAGTGGCAATTGCTGAGAAGATGAAGAATGCAGATGTAATTGTATTTGCAACTCCGGTTTATTATTACAGTGTCAGCGGTCAGCTTAAGACAATGCTTGACCGTGGAAATCTTCTTTATCTTTCTGACTATGCTTTTCGGGATATTTACTTACTGGCTGCGGCTGCAGAAGATGAATATGATACTTTTGACGGAACAGTTACGACAATTAAGGGCTGGGTTTCCTGTTTTGAAAAGGTAAAGATTGTAAAAACAGTATTTGCCGGGGGAGTAAATGATATGGGTGAAATTAAAGGTCACAGTGCATTAGATGAGGCTTATAATGCAGGGAAAGCTATAAGTTAATGAGATGAAGCAAAAGTAATTATGGAAAAGAGAATAAATAAAACAAATTTCTGATATATAAATTAAAAATGACAGAGTAAGTTTATAATAAATTAAGAAACAACATAGGTACATATAAGATACGGAAAATTATAATTAAAGATGTAAATATATTGCCGCTCGAGTATTTAACTTGAGCGGTTTTTTATTAAAGAAAGTGATGAATGATTTAACTGTGTTTATTGACATAAGTGTAATATTAAAATATAAT
>CAJKOJ010000103.1 GCA_905201505.1 uncultured Eubacteriales bacterium
TATACTATCATGTACCGTTGTGAATGTCAATCTATTTTTCTCATAAATGAGATTTTTTTTAAAAAATTGCTCAAAAACTTTTTATTTATGTTAAAATATAAATATTGGGGGGATAACTATGAGATATTTGACTAATGAATTAGCTAAACTTTTAGGTGTAACTACTAATACAATTAGACGTTACGAAGACAGTAATTTTTTAAAACCAAAAAGAGATTCTTCTAATTACAGATATTATGAAGAATATGATATAAGTAAAGCTGCAATAATAAGATTGTATATAAAATGTGGATTTTCTCATGATGAAATTCGTGCAATGTTAGATAAAGATACTTTTGAAATACAATCAATTTACCAATCTAAACTTGATAATATTGATTTTCACTTGGAACGATTAAAAAGATTAAGACATTGGCTTAAAGATAATCTTCAGCTTATGAATACAGTTAATGAATTAAGAGATAAATTTTACATAATGAATTGTACTGCATTAAAGTATGTTGTATTTAAAGATAATGATAATATTTTAAAAGAAAAGGAACGTTTAAATATTATTAATTATTTTATGTATGAAGCTCCCGAAGTTCAGCTTATGCAAATTTTTAAGCTTGAAAATTTAGAAAATAATGAATTTTTACCTCAGACTATTTGGGCAGTTAAAGAAAAAGACATTGAAAAATTTAATATGACAGATATAATAAATACAAATAAATATGTAAAAACTTATCCCAGTGTAAAATGTCTGTTTGGTGTTATTGAAATTTCTTCAGCAGATATATATGATATAAATAAATTTAATTTACTAAGAAAAGAATTCTTACTAAAAGCCAAAAAATACACAGATGATAATAACTATAGCATTTCCGGTGATATTGTAGAAATTCTTGTGAATGCTTTAGGAAATAAAATAAGTATTTTAGTATGTATTCCTATTTCCGATAAATAATTTTATAAAAAGGCTTATTTAAAAAGTTATATTTGAAATGCCCCCAAAGTTAGAACTAAAAATCCAACTTTGGGGGCATTTTATTTTACACAAGTCTTTTTATTTATTCAATGCTTTATCCTTATTTACTATATTTTCAACAGCCTTTACAATTCCTGCTGTAAATTTATACTCTTCAAGAGTACAAAGACCTTCAATAGTTGTACCCCCCGGAGAACAAACTTTATCAACAAGAGCCTGAGGATGTTCATTACTCTTAAGATACATTTCTGCACTGCCTACAACAGCTGTAGCAGCTATTTCAAGTGCCTGCTGCTTATTCATACCCATTTTTTGTGCCCCTCTGGCAAGGGCATCTATAAATGTATAAACATAAGCAGGAGAACATCCTGCTATAGCTGAAAATACAGGAAACAAACTTTCATTCACTTCTGTTGCCAGACCTATTGAAGAAAATAAATCCTTAATAACTTCAATATCTTCATTTGATGCTGTTTCATTTTTGCATACAGATGTTGCAGACATAAGTATTTCCGCATTAATATTTGGCATAATTCTTACAATTCTCAAATCAAAACCAAACATAGCCTTAATACTTTCTGTTGTCAGCCCTGCAGCCATAGACACCACAAGCGGACAATTTTTTTTAACATTATTCTTAATCTCATTTATTACATCATTAAACATTACCGGCTTAACAGCCATAAATATTACATCACATTCTTCAGCAATATCACAAGAGTTTTCACAAGCTGTAATTCCAAGCTCAGATGACATACCTTTAAGAGCATCTTTGCTTTTTCTTGTTACATAAATATCCTGTGCTTTTACTTTACCACTTTTAATAAATCCCCTTATAATAGCACCACCCATATTCCCGGCACCTATAAATCCCAATTTCATATAAAAGCCTCCTAACTTAAAGAAAGCATAGTGTCAAGAGCCATACAAGCTTCTTTGGCAGTTTGCTTATCAACTGTAATTTGCTTTTTAAAATCACCTTTTAATATATCCTCAAGTGTTTCACAAAGATTTTCAATAGTTGTCATATTCATATCAACACAAACACAGCTATCATCAAGAATATCAATACTGACATCTGTATATTTTTCCTTTAATCTTCTTACAAGATTAGCTTCTGTTCCAATAATCCACTTGCTTCCTCTTCCTGCTTTTAAAATTTCTTTTATAAGATAAGTTGTTGAGCCGGAACCATCAACAGACTTAACAACCTCATGTTTACACTCAGGATGAACAATAATATTGGCATCAGGACATTTATTTCTTGCTTTTAAAACTGCATCACTTGTAATTTTATGATGAACGTGACAATATCCGTTCCAAAGTATCATTTTTACTTCTTCAGGTTTACAGTTATATATAAGCCTTTCGGTATGTTGATCATACAAAGCTATATATTTTTCATCTATACCTAATTTAACAGCTGTATTTTTACCAAGATTTTGGTCAGGCAAAAATAATATTTTATCCTTAACCTCAAATCCCCACTTAACAACTTTATCTGCATTTCCTGAAGTTACAGTAGTACCTCCGTGTATGCCGCAAAAAGCCTTAACTTCTGCCTTAGAGTTAATATATGTAATAGGAACAATACTATTTCCAAGCTCATTTGTTATAATACTCCAAGCCTTTTCTGCACTTTTTCTATCTGCCATATCTGCCATAGGACAGCCGGCTTTAGGTGCAGGCTGTAAAACTATCTGGTAGTCTTCTGATAAAATATCAGCAGTTTCAGCCATAAAGTGCACACCGCAAAATACAATATACTTAGCTTTTTTATTTTCCTCAGCTATTTGAGCCAATTTTAAGGAATCACCTATTGCATCTGCCAAATCTACAATTTCATCTTTTTGATAATGATGAGCAAGTATCAGTAAATCATCACCCAGCTGTTCTTTTATTTCCTTTATTCTGTTTATCATATTTTTATAGCCTCCCTGCTGTTAAAACTAATATCCAGAGGTTTTACACCATTTGTAAGTGAACCTACTGATATTACGTTTACGCCGCAGCCTTTAAAACTGCCTATTGTATCAAGAGTAATTCCGCCTGATGCTTCTGTAATAATATTTGACGGTACTAATTTTTGAAGTTCCTTTATTTCATCAGGAGCTCTGTTATCAAACATAATAACATCAGCACCTGCTTTAACAGCTTCTATCACCTGTTCTCTCGTTTCTGTTTCCACTTCAACTTTTACCATATGCCCAAGCTGAGATTTAACTTTATTTACAGCCCTAGTAATTCCCCCTGCAAAGGCGATATGATTATCTTTAAGCATCACTCCATCATAGAGAGCATATCTATGATTATAACAACCACCACACCTGACAGCATATTTTTCAAACATTCTTAGTCCCGGATGAGTCTTCCTTGTATCAACTATTTTTATTGATGAATCATCTAGGGCAGTAACAAGCTTATTTCCTATTGTTGATATACCGCTCATCAGCTGCATAAGGTTAAGTACAATTCTTTCAGCTGTAAGTAAAGTAGATACTTTGCCCTCAACTTTAGCTATAATATCACCTTTATTTATAAAATCACCATCTTTTTTAATCAGTTCTATATTATAATCATCACTAAAATAAGAATAAGTCAAATCAATAATATCTGTACCGCATATTATACCATTATCCTTAGCTAAAAAATAACCTTCACCTCTTATATCCCCATTAAAAATAAGGTTTGTGGATAAATCTCCTGTACCTACATCTTCTTTTAAAAATTCTGCTATCATTTCTCTTGCAAGTAACTTATTCATTTGTGTATCCTCCTTTATTAGGAACAAATTACAATTGGTAAAATTTTAACATATAATTTAAATTTTTTCAATAGATTTTAAATTATATGTGACAAAATATACTAATAAATAAAAAATGCCGTAAATGTAACTATATTACATCTACAGCATTTCTAATATTATAACTTTACATATTTTTCCAAACACTCAGAAATTATTGAATAACCTCTATCGGATATTGTATAAAACATAAGCTTTCCCTTTCGCTTTCCTTTTACAATACCTGTCTCACACAATATCTTCATATGATGTGATAATGTTGGCTGAGAAATTTTCAATTCCTCTAAAAGCTCATAACCGCACTTTTCACCATTTTTAAGTATATTTAAAACTTGAAGCCTGTTTTCATCAGATAAAGATTTAAAAATTTTTGCATCCCTATTAAAATTTTTCATATAGTCACAACCTTATTTGTATATTTACTCTTCCATACGTGAATTATATCATTTATATTTTCTATAATCAAACCATAAAACTCAAATTTTACATAGTTAATAATTAATTAACAAATTTATTTTTAATTGGACTTGCAACTTTTTCAAATATACGCATAGACTTTATTGTATTTAATTTTGGAGGTAACTTATTATGAGTTGCGGTAACAACAGTATTATTTGGATCATTGTCATTTTACTTCTTTGCTGTGGATGTAATGGAAACAGCTTTGGTAACTTCTTTGGCGGTGGCAACGAATGCTCATGGATAATTATTCTTGTTATCCTTTTCTGCTGCTGTGGTAATGGTAGCTTTGGTCTCTGTGATTCTAAGTGCTAATTTTTTCTAAAGCTAAATTTTTTTGAAGTTTAAAAGGGTTTAGAAGGAGTTAACTCCTTCTAAACCCTTAAAAAAATACTTCCATAAATTTAAAAAAAATAATTTAATT
>CAJKOJ010000104.1 GCA_905201505.1 uncultured Eubacteriales bacterium
TATTAAAAAAAATATAATATAATTATCTATAACTATATAAATATTGCTCATTACTAAAGTAAATGGTGATATAGTGGAGGTAAGGGAAAGTGAAAAAGTTTTATTATCAAGGACTGGAATTTTTAGTTCCGGTAGAAGTTGAAAATTATGCGATGGCAATAAAGCGTAATATATCATTTCAAGACCAGGCACAGATAGAATTTAGAAAGAAATATCAACAATATGGAGATATGGATCAAACAATAACCCATATGGAAGATGATTTGTATCATTTATTTGGCTCAGTTATAACATCATATGTAGATGCATTAATCAACAAAGGATATTATGAGCTTAGTACCACATCATTTATGCAAGAATATTATACTGAAGCTAGTCATATAGAGTATGCTTGTTCAAAAATTTGTGATGCGTATAACGAAATTGTTATGACAAAAGAACAGCAGGAGGAGTATAGACGGCTACGAAAAGCTTCAAGAGGACGTTGGCAAGGGGGAGGATTTGGTATAGGGGGAGCAGTAAAGGGAGCTGCTTTAGCTGGTACTGCTAATATAATTACTGGAGCTGGTCATACAGTATTTAATGCGATTGGAAATATAGGCTCAAGTATAGCAGCTTCCGGTAAAAAAAGAAAATTATATAATGATCCTAATACATTAAATACTCTATTGACAGCACTTCGTAGTGATATTTTTGGCATTATCAAAGCATATGTTACATTTATGGAACGAAATACGGAGTGCAGATATACTGTACGTTATACAAATGTCTGTAATGAAGTTCAAAATATATTAAATAATATCAAGCAAAGAAACTTGGATGAGGATGAGTTTCGGAAGGTCATTTATAAAGCTTTTGAAAAAGATCCGTATAATCCTGATATATATACACTATTATTACATAGATATGGTGATGATAAAAACGAATTAAGTGAGATTACAGAATTATTTGGCTGTACGAATGAAGTGGAGAAAGAGAAAACGCGCATTTTAGAGGAAGTGGTTTCAAAAGTAAACGTTAATACATTAGAAGATTCAGAGCAGTTAATTCAGAAATTGGATCAGGTTGCTCAAAAGTATGGTGTGACAGAAGAAAATGTTATAATAAAAAATGCTCGTAAGCAGCATGATGAATTATATGATAAAGCACGTACATTTGATGGTATACTTTATGATACAATAGAGCAGGCAGAAACAGCTCAAAAAGAAAAAGCAGAACTTGATGAAATAATGGTTGGGTATGATCCAGCTAATTTAGATGTAATGAAAAAGAAGCAGAGAGAAATAGAGTCTAAACAGTTGACTGTGTACAATAAGGAGGAATATCTAAAAAAGATAGAAATAGATATTGAGAATTATGATCAAAGTCTTAGGACAGTACAGGGAGTTACTTATGATACCTTAGATGAGGCTAATCTTGCTAAAAAAGAACAGGAAATAGTGGAAAGTATTATTTCTAATATTAATGAGAAAAATCAAGAAGATATTTTAAGAGATATAGATAAAATAAATGCACAGAAATTTTCTCACATTAATCCCGAACCGTATATAAAAAAATGTTATAAAAGATTAGAGGAATACAAAGTAAACGGAATTTGGAACCAGATAAAGGACATGTTGATAGCTGGGAATTATAAGGAAGCCATATATTTAGCAAAAAATAATGATTTATCTGTCCAGCAAAAGAAGGGTTTGATGGATAAATTGAATACTGAAATCAATTTTAAATTTTCTAAAGAAAAAAAGATGGCAGAAGAATATACATCGTTATCTTCTATGATGCTGGGAGGCGCAGTAATTATAGTAATTGGTTGGTTTTTACAATCATATTTTTCAAAATCATTTGTAATTGCTGTTGGAATAGTAGTTCTGGCATTTTTTGGACATTTTATGAATATAAAAGAAAATTACAAAAACAAGGAAGCATATGAGTTAATTAAAGTCTTAAAAGATCTAGGCTATGAGATTTAAAAGAGATGTATTTTAACAGTGCTGAAGGTAATTAAAAGTGGAGGAATATGATGAAAAGAGATTTGTTACATATTTTTATTATGTTATCAATTTGCATTGTAGGTCTTATGTTTACAGCTGGATGTGGGGCTTGTAATATGTGCGGAAATTGTACAAGGAATGTATTATGTACCACTTGTGAAGGGAGCTGTAAGACCTGTATAGCATGTTATAGTTGTTCAGGATGTGCAGCTTATTGCAGTGGATGTATAGGAATATCTTAAGAGAGGTATATTATGTATCCACATTTTGAAATCATAATACCAGCATATGCACTTTTTACTTGCATTGGGCTTTTTTTTATGATGCTGGCAATTTACTATCGAAGTAAAAAACTTCAAATATCATTTGAGAGTTTTTTACTTCTTATGGGAATTTTGGCAGCAGGAGCAGTACTAGGAAGTAAATGTTTATTTATAATAACACAAATCCCCCAAATTATAGACAATTTTTCAATTCATAAAACAATCGTGATAATAATCAGAAGTGGTTTTGTATTTTATGGAGGATTGTTTGGTGCTATATTCGGATCTTGGTTATTTGCTCGATATAACCATTTTAAAGTTCAGGATTTGATGAATGTAATAACACCGGGCTTTGCTATTTTCCATGTCTTTGGAAGAATGGGGTGCTTTTTTGGTGGATGTTGCTATGGGAAAATAGCAACATGGGGGATTGCTTTATATGATGAACCCGGAGTATTACGAATACCAATTCAGCTAATTGAAAGCGGCTGCATTTTACTGATTTTTATTGTACTTTTGTATATAGATAAAAAAATAAAAAATATATCCTTATTAAGTGTTTATTTAGCAATGTATGCGATTTGTAGATTTGTGTTAGAATTTTTTAGAGGAGATGCTATTAGGGGAATTTGGTGGGGAATTTCAACCTCTCAGATTATTTCTTTGCTTATTCTTTTGGCATTATTGATTAGGTTTATATTTAAAAGGAAGCCTATGAAGAAAAATCTGTAACGAGAGTATGAGAAATTTCTGTAAATAAGATTCTTCTATGATAATGAAGGAGGGTACGAGAAAATCTCTGTAAATAAGATTCTTCTATGATAGTGAAGGGTGGGAAGCTTGTAAATCAGGCTTGTCACCCTGTTTTATATATAACAGGTACTTCCAGACATGTCAAGCGCAGGCGGCAAGCCGCCTGTCTTTTCGCTTGTTTTTTCTTATTCCGGAAGCCGTCCTTCATACATGATACTCAGTTCTCCATAGACCTGTGCCCAGTCCTGGATGGTAGTAGTCCATTTTTTCGTAGCTTCAAAAGTAGACTTCTAACAGAGCTGTATCACTTGAAAATATGCTTCTCTGGCGGTTCGGCTTCCGATATATGGAATTTTTATCGTTTTCTTGTAAAACTAGAGGGCAAAACTTTGAGACTTTGCCCTCTAAAATCAATTCAAGCATTTACCAATGAGGGGTTTGCTTCCACTGTATCCGCTATTTCTTCAAGGACTTCCCTGATACTGGAAATCATTTGAGTTTGAGTAAGAGCAGGAATCATAGTTCGGCATGAAATTTCTCTTTCGATAATGGGAGTTAGAAGATTTCGTGCAAATTTTTTCTTGTCACTGCTGGCATACATATTTTTTAATGTCTTTCCATCAAGTTTATCACGTAAACAGTCGACTGATTTTTCTGCTTCTTTTTGACTTAGCAGATATTCACTAGCCATTTCTGTAAATACATTTTCAATAATTTTAACCATTTCGTCAGCATCATCTTCTACAAATACCCCTACTACTGTATTAGTTACCTTTCCTGCTGCAGCACCTCCTAATATAGAACCAGCCAAACCTCCCACAACAGTACCTATTCCAGGTAAAATAGCTGATCCTGTGGCAGCTCCAGCTATCCAGCCACCAGTACCTCCACTAACAGTGGCTGCTGTATTTGTTAGATTTTTAAATAATTGCTTTCCAGAAATTCTGCCTCTAAATATGTCGGCCACATCAATCGTTGAAAGGACAACAAAAGTAACACCGGCTGTAATAGCATTTCCACGTAACAGTTTTGCCGCACTTTTCATTGCTGCCGCACCATAAATTGGTTTTGAACCATATCTGAACGCATTGATTAAAATTGCAGAAGCTTTAGGCCCCATTATGGCAACTATAGCTTCTGAACTTCCAACCAGAGCACTATTTAACCCAGCCTTTGATAATTGGCTGGCTAAAATTGAGGTTACAAATGCCGTACCGCCAACTTTGAGTCCTGAGTAGGTAGCTAATTTGAGTGCATCGTCAAAATCATCACCATTCCAAACAGAAGTAGCTAATGTTATCATCGCAGTTACGCCAAATGCAGTAGATGCAACGATTGTTCCATTTACTGCATCATATGTAAGAGATTCAATGGTGCCGGCCTTGGCAATATTACGAGCTTGCTCATAGGTAAAATGACCTTTGCGAATAATATTTTTCGCTTCCTCTGGATTTGAAACACCTTCTACTTGTCCACGACGGATTTTTTCCTCCATAGCCCTTATTGCATCATCATACTTATCAGACGGAACTTCTATTTGCATAGGCTTAGGTCAGTTTACAAGGAACTACACGCAGACCGTGAAACGGGCTGCTGACAACA
>CAJKOJ010000105.1 GCA_905201505.1 uncultured Eubacteriales bacterium
AAAATTTATAAATTCTTCACTTAACCAAAGAACAAAACGACAATATGGTTTATTTCTGTCTATTTCCTGTGGTCCGTGTACTGTTTCAGGAGGTATTATTAGAAAATCACCTTGTTGTAAATGATATGTATTGTCCATAATTTTATATTCGACATTACCTTCGAGAAAAAAATACAATTCATAATTTGGATGATAATGCTGCTCAATTGTGTCAATATTTATGTCATTGTAATAAAATATTTCATAATTAGGTAATTCCATATACTGGCGGCGTATAAATGATATGGATGTATTGTGAGTTTTTTTGTTTTGCATAGGTACACCTCCTTAATGTAATGTTAAAATATAACAAAAATATTTGTCTTTTAAGCTTATTATACAGCATAATAACAAGTTTTGCAATATTTAAAACAAGTAAAACAATGTTATAATTTGATAATTATAGTTATAATAATATTAAAGTAATGAAAAAACAATATCTAAAGGAGGAAATAATAATGAAATTATCATTCAGATGGTACGGAGAAGATGACAAGGTAACTTTGGAGAACATAAGGCAAATACCTGGTATGCAGTCAATAGTTACTGCTGTTTATGATGTTCCTGTTGGTGAGGTGTGGAGCAATGAAAGTATTGGAAGGCTTAAAAAACTTACAGAGGAGGCAGGTCTTTCATTTGATGTAATTGAAAGTATACCTGTGCATGAAGATATTAAGCTGGGTAAAGATACAAGAGATAAATACATAGAAAATTACTGTGAAAACATAAGAAGAGTTGCCAAAGCCGGAGTTAAGTGCATATGTTATAATTTTATGCCTGTATTTGATTGGACCAGAACACAGCTTGATCATATACTTGATGATGGTTCAACATCACTTGTATATTATCAGGAGCAAGTTGACAAAGTTAATCCTCTTGAAAGTGACAGTGATTTAACATTACCGGGTTGGGATGCAAGTTATACAAGAGATGAACTTAAGGCTGTTGTTGCAGAATACAATGCAATGAGCGAGGAAACTTTATGGGATAATTTAAAGTATTTCCTTGAAAAAGTAATTCCGGTAGCTGCTGAATGTGATGTTAATATGGCTATTCATGAAGATGATCCTTGCTGGAGTATATTTGGATTACCAAGAATAATTGTCGATGAAAAGAGCCTTGATAAGTTTTTAAGCCTTGTTGATGATAAGCATAATGGTATTACTCTTTGTACAGGTTCTCTTGGCTGTTCAGCAAAAAATGACGTTGCAAAAATGGCGGCGAAGTATGCTGCAATGGGAAGAATACATTTTGTTCATTTAAGAAATGTAGCAATACTTGATAATAATCAGGGCTTTGAAGAAAGAGCTCACCTTTCTTGCTGCGGTTCTCTTGATATGTATGCAATTGTAAAGGCTCTGCATGATAATGGATTTGAGGGATATGTCAGACCTGATCATGGAAGAATGATTTGGGGTGAAACAGGTCGTCCGGGATATGGACTTTATGACAGAGCTTTAGGTGCAGCATATATTAACGGCTTATGGGAGGCTGTTGAAAAGTCATCAAAATAAGCAGTCTTAGCAGTTATATATAGTTACATCATTTTAATAAATGAAAGGGGTCTGATGAAATGAGAAGTATTAAAAGAATGTTGTGCAGTATTACAGCAGCAGTACTTGCCCTTGGTGTATTGGCAGGATGCGGGGCAGGCAAAAGTGAAGAAGCAAATAGTGACAAGAGAATAATAAGGATAGGTCACAATCAGTCAATGGATCATCCTACCCATATTTCACTTACTGCCTTCAAAGATTATATTGAAGAAAATTTAGGGGATAAATATGTTGTTGAAGTCTATCCAAGTGAGCTTTTAGGTTCTCAGACTGATATGGTTCAGCTTACACAGACAGGTGCTATTGACTTTTGTGTAGCTAGTAATGCTATTCTTGAAACTTTTAGCAAGAATTATGAGATATTTAATTTACCTTATTTGTTTGCAAATCCTGAAGCCTATCATGCAGTAATGGATGATGAAAAAATTACAGATCAGTTGTTTAAGTCTACTGAAAAAGCCGGCTTTGAAGCTGTTACATGGATCGATGCAGGTACTAGAAATTTCTACACAGTTAAAAAACCTGTTGAAAGCCCTGCTGATTTAAAGGGACTTAAAATAAGAGTACAGCAGTCTCCTACAAATGTTGAAATGATGCGTCTTTTAGGCGGTTCTGCAACACCTATGGGATTTGGAGATGTGTATACAGCATTGCAGTCAAACATTATTGACGGAGCTGAAAACAATGAGCTTGCTCTTACAAACAATGGTCATGGTGATGTATGTAAATATTATTCATATGATATGCATCAAATGGTACCTGATATTTTAATTGGTAACTACAAGTTTCTTAAGGAATTGCCTGAAGATGAAAGAAAAATTTTTGAAGAAGGATTTAAACTTGTTAATACTGTTGAAAGAGAGGAATGGACAAAGGCTGTAGAACAGGCAAAGGATAAGGCTGAAAACGAACAGGGTGTTAAGTTCTATTATCCTGATCAGGAACCATTTGTTGAAGCTTGTAAGCCTCTTCACGAAATGGTTTTAAACAGTAATCCAGATATTAAACCTATATATGACGCTATTCAGGAATATAATGCTAAGTTTGCAGAGTAGGAGGGATTTTTGTGGATGATATTAGAAAATTATTGAACAATATATTGAATTTTCTTGCAGGTGTGAGTTTTGTGGCTATGGTTGTATTGACTTGCTGGCAGGTAATAACAAGGTACATATTAAAAAATCCGTCTCCTTGGTCTGAGGAACTGGTTTCATACCTTTTTGCATGGATGGCTTTGCTTGGTGCATCTGTTGTAACAGGGGAAAGAGGTCATATGAATATACCTATTGTAGTAGATAAAATGGGAGACAAGGCTAAAAAAGCATTGCTTGTTTTGGCAGAAGTTATTGCGTTTTTATTTTCTGCAGTAATTCTTGTATATGGCGGTATTGAAATTACATCACTTGCTATGGGTCAACTTACATCATCATTAGGCATAGCTATTGGCTGGTTTTATATTGTATTGCCTTTATGCGGTGTGCTTAATATGATTTATGCAGCTATAAATACAGTTGATATATTAAGGAATAAGGAGGTATAAATTTATGGCACTTCAATCATTATTAATTATTATTGTTATACTGGCGGTTCTGCTGTTTTTAGGTGTGCCTATTTCTTATTCTATCGGTATATCTGCACTTGCTGCAATATTGCAGACAGTGCCTCTTGACAATTCAGTTGTAACTGCTGCACAGAGAACTTTTGTTGGTATGAGTAAATTTAGCTTAACTGCTATTCCGTTTTTTATACTTGCAGGCAATCTTATGAATCAGGGTGGTATAGCAAAAAGGCTTGTTGACTTTGTTAATGCAATACTTGGCAAGCTGCCGGGTTCATTGCTTGTTTCAAATGTAGGAGCAAATGCCTTGTTTGGTGCTATATCAGGTTCAGCTTCTGCTGCAGCTGCTGCAGTTGGTAATATGGTTGCACAAGGTGAAGAAGAGCAGGGTTATGATAAGGCTTTGTGTGCTGCTGCAAATGGTGCTTCTGCACCGTCAGGTCTTTTAATTCCGCCTTCTAATGCACTGATTACATATTCACTTGTATCAGGCGGTACATCAGTTGCTGCACTTTTCCTTGCAGGTTATATACCGGGAATTATATGGGCTGTGTGCTGTATGATAGTTGCAGTTATAATTGCAAAGAAAAAGGGTTATGTTGGAATTAAGGGTAAATTCAGTTTTAGAAATCTTGGTATTGCTACTTTGAGGGCACTCCCTGCACTTTCTTTAATTGTTGTTGTAATAGGTGGTATCGTTGGCGGTATATTTACAGCAACTGAGGGTTCTGCAATTGCTGTTGTGTATGCTCTTATATTAGGTCTTATTTACAGAAATATTACATGGAAGTCATTTAAAGAAATACTTATAGATAGTGCAAAGATGAGCGGTATGATTGTATTCCTTATTGGTGTGTCAAATATACTTAGCTGGGTTATGGCATTTACTCAGATACCTCAGGCTATATCTGCTGTACTTTTGGGAATTACAAGCAATAAATATATACTGCTTTTAATAATGAATGTTATTCTGCTTATTGCAGGTACATTTATGGACGTTACACCGGCTATACTTATATTTACACCTTTGTTCCTTCCAATAGTTAAAAACTTTGGTATGAGCCCAGTTCATTTTGGTTTAATGCTTACTTATAACTTATGTATAGGTAACATTACACCTCCTGTTGGTAATACATTGTTTGTTGCTATTAAGGTTGGAAAAACTTCTCTTGCTAAGGTTATGCCTTATATGCTTTTGTTCTACGGAGCTATTTTATTAGGTCTTTTGCTTGTGACATATATTCCTGCAGTAAGTATGTCATTGCCTGAAATGGTCGGATTGATTAAGTAAAATTATTTATAATATTAATTTAATTACGAGAAAACATAATAAAGCGGATGTTGGTTTTAAAATAACTGACATCCGCTTTGTTTGCTTTATATTGATAAAACCGCAGTTTCTTAATTGCAAAGTTTATGTAAATTACAAAGTTTTT
>CAJKOJ010000106.1 GCA_905201505.1 uncultured Eubacteriales bacterium
TTAAAATTATAGAGGAATTAATTATAAGAAAATATAATTAGCTGATTAACTTAAAAATAGTATGGAATACAAAAAATGTCGAGAAGTGTGTTTATTTACATATATTGACAAAATCAATATGTGTGTTATAATTATTTTATAAATAGTTTGGAGGTATAATCATGGCAGTTGCAAGTAACAAAGTTATTGAAGGTGAATTTAAGGGAAAAACTGTACTTAGTATGTGGAATAAGGTGTCAATTATAGTAAAAAATGGGGTATTTAGTCAAAGAAAGGAGCTTTTACTTGACAAAAATACTGTAGAGAGTTATGAATTAATTGATTATTCTTCAGATTTAAGTATGACATCAGCAATGGCAAGAAGTGCTGTAGGTCAAGCTGTAGCAGGTGATGTCGGAGGAATTGCAGGTGCAATGACTGCAAAAGTTCATAGTAAAAATATTGTTTTAATTACATATAGGGATGGTAAAAAATCATTAATTGAAATTGATAATGGCATATATGAGGTTTTGAAGAAAAACTGTATGTATAATAGTTATTTAAATAACGATACTGTAGCTGAAGATGGTTTTAGCATATATAAAGAAATAGTCTGCCCACATTGTAAGAATGTTGTATTTGGCTATGCAGATGAAAAGTGTCCATTTTGTAAAAGGGCATATAGTATGCCTAAGAAAGTGTGGAGAAAAAGGGATATAATAGGAGTTCCTTTATTGATTATTTTTTATCCGGCAGGGCTAATATGGATGTGGATAAACAAGTCTTATTATTTAAAAACAAGAATTATTATAACAATTATATGTGCTATAATAACGATAATTGGTTTATCTATTGATTCAAGTGTACCATTAAATGAAAGTGGGAGTTTTGACAATAACATAATTCAAGAGGTTATATAAAGAATAAATATTGGTAAAACAGAAGAAGTATGATATATAAAGTGAATTTAATAATTTAAATATATTAAAAAATATTTTGTAAAAAGAGCAGATAATGCTCTTTTTTATTTTCAAAAAGATAGAAAGGAGGTTAAGTTATGGGGTATGAACTTATGGTTCTTGATGAGAGTTCTCCTGCTGTTTGTGATGATATGGCATCTTCGTTGTCAACAGTGAATAATCATTTTGATGATATATATGATAATGTAAGAATGATTAATGATGCTAGCAGCAATATGTTTGATGGTATGAACAATATTAATTTTTTGGGAATACAGAATATTATTAATATGCAGGGTCATATAAAAAGCGAGGCAGAAAAAAACAAAGAAAAATTGGAAAAAATATATGAAAAGGCTAACAAGGTTGTAAGGGCTTTTATAAATATGAAAGTGGCTGCTAAAGGTGTATCAAGTGCAATTGATTACAGTGAAAATCTTATGAATATGCAAAATGGTATTTCTGCTATGAATGATGGAAGTCAGTCTGATACTGAACTTAGAAATAAGGTTTATGGAGCGTCGATGAGGTCAAGGACTGATATGGGAACTACAATGACCACAGTAAGCGGTTTAAGTGATGCGGGATTTAGTAATGATGAGGCTATACAATATACTGAAAATCTAAACAAAATGTTTGCTATATCTGGAGTAAGTGAAAGTGCCCAGGCAGGAGCTGCACAAGCGTTAGTGCAGTCATTAAGTGACGGTGTTGTAAGTGGTGAAGAGTTAAATAGCGTATTAAATGCGGCACCTGAAATAGTTAATGAAATGGCTGAAAATATGGGTATTCCTTTGGAAAATTTGCAGCAAATGGCTGAACAAGGTCAATTATCTGCTGATATAATGAAAAACTCAATGCTTGGTGCCACAGGAAGTATAAATGCTGAGTTTAATAATACTAAGGCAAATTGGTCTCAAACTATGGGTAACATTAAAAATGTAGCTATGGTAGCTTTTGAACCATTAGGAAATAAAATAAATGAAATCATTAACTCACCTAGTTTTGGGACTTTTATAACAAACTTTGGAGAGGGCATGTCTCATGTAGCTAATGTGCTATCTGGGGTGTTGGATATAGTAAGTGGTGTTGGAGGCTGTATTGTAGAGAACTGGGACTGGATTAAACCAATACTTGTGGTTATTATTGGGCTATTGGGTTACATATTAATAGCTACAGTAGGTGTAAAAAAAGCTCAGGAAATTGCTAAGCTTGCAACGTATGTATGGAGCGAGGCAACGAAAGTCTTGAATGCTGCTTGGGCTGCTTGTCCTATTGTTTTAGTAATCTTAGCAATTATAGCAATATTTTACATTGTAATAGGTTTGTTTAATCGTTTTGCCGGTAAAAGTTTAAGTGCTACAGGTATTATAGTTGGAGCATTTTCTGTAGTGTGGGCATTTATTAAAAATTTTGCTTTGGCTATTGCTGATTGTTTTATGGAAATTTGGGCAAGAATAAAAGTTGTTGCATCAAATATACAAAATGCCTTTATGCTGGCGGTAAATAAGGTTAAGTCTTTCTTTTATAACATGGCATCAGTTGTATTCTCATTAATTGCTAAAATTGCTGAGGGACTTAATAAACTTCCTTTTGTGCATATAGATGTAGAGGGACTAAAGTCAAAGGCTGATGATTATAAAGCAAAATCTGAAGCGGCAAGTAAGGCTGCTGAAGAGAACAAAAACAACATTGTTACAGATTTCAAATATGAAAAGAAATATAATACTTTTGAAGAAGGCTGGGCAAGCGATGCTTATAACTCAGGTTATGAAAAGGGAGCAAGTTTTGCTGATGGATTTTCAATGCCTGATATGGGAAACGGACTTGAAGGATTGGGAACAGGCGGAGTAGACTACAGCAAAATGTTTGAAGGTACAGGAGTAACTGAGGGGAATATAGGTGATATTAACACCAGTGCCTTAAGTACACAGCTAAATACTTCAGATATAAGCAGTAATACTAAGAACCTGGGTATAAATACAGATGAAATAGCAGGAAATACTCAAAATTTGGGGAATAATGCTGAAAGTATTGGAGACAATACGCTGGGCACATATAGCAATACAGATGAACTTGTTGATATAAGTAAATCTATATTGAGTATAATGCAGCAAAATATGGAAAAGGAATCTAAAAAGGAAAATTCGCCTAATATTGTAGTAGATATGAGGAATATGAATAATAATATTTCCTCTGAGGTTGACGCTGACGATCTTATTAAGAAAATAACAAGTTCAATTGTTTCCAGTGCAAATTCAAGTGCAGATGGTTCGGGTACTCTTTTCTACCAGGTAGTTACGGGGTAAATATTTTATGGTTATGTTATAAATGGGTTTAATAATTTTAATTGTGGTTTGTATAATGATTGAACAAAAAGGGTGTTTGTAATAGTATTAATAAATACAATTACAGAACACTCTTTTTTATTAAAATTTCATCTTATAATAGGAAATCCGTTTTTATCGGTTCCTTTGTTTATTAAAATAAGTATTATATCCGCTATCCAGCCAATATAGAAAAGTCCGAAAGTAAACATATATAAAAGACCCATAAAAATTTTGCCTTCATAAAACTTATGTATACCAAAAAATCCTAAGAAAAGTGCAAGTATAAAATCAAGCCATTTGCTCTTGGGAGAGACAGAATAGCCTGAATTGTTAAAACTAACAAATTGAGCGGAGGTATTTGGCTGTGATACTGATGATTGTGAAGTTTGCACAGTTTGCACCGTATGCGATACAGTATTGGAATTACCTGTTGAAGAAGAAAAGGTTGTTGATGTTTGCTGTGTAACAGGTTTTCCTGTGCGATAATCATAACCAACTGTGTTAAAGTTATTGAAATTTTTAAAGGCTTCTTTATTAGGGAAACCATTTGTATTATTTGAAAGATTAATCTTTACATTAGATGAATCAGAGGCAAATGGAGTACCTCCGTTAATAGTAATGTTAATGCCGCCGTTATTAAAACTTGTGTTGTTTTCTTTTTTATTTTCTATTTCACTGCCGCAAAATTCGCAATAACGTGCTCCGTCCTTTAAAGGTGCACCGCAGTTTTCACAGTTTGCCATAAAATCACCTCATTTAATAGTATACATAAATAATACCATAGATGTAGAAAAAAGTAAAATAAAATTTTATAATAATGCAAAATGTCGGTTATGGGTAGAGCAGATAATGATTTTGTAGGGGTTTAATATGTTAAACCACGCAATAAAAGTTTAATATATTAAACGGATATAAATATTAAACAAGTATATAAACACAATCAGTATTAAAATTGGTTTAATACATTAAACACGACTGTAAGGTTTAAAGTGAAAAGTTTAGTAAATGTACTATATAGATAATTAAAATTACAGAGAGTATATAATAACGTTTTGATTTTTAAGGAGGTGGCATAAATGTCTATGCAGCCATATATGATGCTGATAGGTACTGTGGCGGTGCCTGTTACACCGGAAAAAATAACAACCAAATACAAGGGGCAAAATAAAACTGTTGAGCTTATTGACGGGAATGTTATAAATAAACTAAATCCGCCGGGGCTTACTACTTATTCATTTAAGCTGCTTTTGCCAAAGCAGACTAATCTGCCTTTTGCAAACAGAATAAGGGATTTGAACGGAAATGAATTTGAGC
>CAJKOJ010000107.1 GCA_905201505.1 uncultured Eubacteriales bacterium
TACTGCAACAGCAGCAATAAGAATTATTGCAAAAAGCATATCATATATCTCCCATTCAAACTTTGTTTTAAATAATAGTACAATATAGAGTATACTCCAAGTCAAGTAATTTAATCAGTTTTAACAAGATTTTAATAAAGGTCTTACATAGAAAATTTCATTAAATAAATGCTTTACTCTGTTGTATAAAGAGAATAATTTGTTTAATGAAATCTACATACATAAGACCTTTTAAGAACAATCAGAATAATAAGCTTTAAATAATAAAATGCAATATAATACATAATAGTTATTGAGTGTACATACAAAGATTAATTTGCTTGCTATTATGTATTGGTGCAAATACTGCATTTATTATTAATTGCTTTAATTTATTCCGATACAGCTAATATTTGCTGTAATATTATTATATCAATTAAATTTATGTATAAGTCAATAGCAAAACAGCAATTTCGTCACATTGTACAGATTATTAGTACTTTGACTGATAAATTTGTGGAAAAATTATATTGATTTCTATAGGCATAAGTAATTGACAAATATTTAGTATATTGATATAATAATATTGTTGCCGTGCTCGAGCACGGAAAGGGGCGTGTAAAAAATGAGTATTACAATCAAAGAAATTGCAGTAATGGCAGGGGTGTCAAGAGGTACTGTAGACAGGGTAATCCATAACAGACCGGGAGTAAGTGAAGAAAACGTTGAAAAGGTTAAAAAGATAATTAAAGAATATAACTATGAACCAAATCAGTTGGCTAAAGCTTTGGCAATAAAGCAAAAAACAAAAAGAATAGGAATTATATTGAATTGTATTGGTAATCCGTTTTTTGATGATGTACTGAAGGGCATTGAGACAGCAAAAATTGAAATGGACAGCTATGGTACGGAATTTGTGGTTACAAAGTTAAAGGGATATATTCCAGACGAGCAAATAAATGCCATTGATGATATATTAAAGTTTGAAATCGATGGATTAATAATTACACCTATAAGCAGCAGTAATGTAAAAGATAAAATTGAATCCCTTGAAATACCTGTTTTGACCTGCAATATGGATATAGATGTTAGAAACAAGATAGATTATGTCGGATGTAATTATACAATTAGCGGAAGTATTGCAGCAGCTGCACTTGTAATGCATGCCTTCGGCAGAAAATTGAATGTAGGTATTGTACATGGTTCAAAAAATATTAAAGGACATATAGAGAGATATGAGGCATTTAAAGAAGTTGCATCTCAATGTGAAAATATAAATATAATTGACTATTTTTATACAGAAGATGATAAATCAACAGCATATGAGAAAACATTGAAAATGATTAATCAGTACTCTCCTGATTTTATATATGTGGTTGCGAGCGGTATTGAAGGAGTAATGGAGGCAATAGATAAATCAGATAAATGTATTTATGCTGTAACTAATGATGTATTGCCTGTAACTGTAAAGTACTTAAACAACAATATTATTAAAGCAACTGTTTATCAGCATCCATTTAAGCAAGGGTATAATGCAGTGTGTGAAATGATTAATTATATTTATAACGGAAAAGTAGGCAGAAACTTTGAAATAAATTCAGAGCTTATAACAAAATACAATATACCTAAATAAGATTTAATAAAAAATTTATGTATGAATATCAAGGAGGCAAATAAAATGGAGTTTTTCAGTAATGTAAAAAAAATAAATTATGAGGGAAGTAAAAGCAATAATCCACTGTCCTTTAAGTTCTATAATCCTGATGAAATTGTAATGGGAAAGACAATGAAGGAACATTTACGCTTTTCAATGGCTTATTGGCATACGTTTACATATTTAGGTGCTGACCAGTTTGGAGGTCCGAGTAAGGCACATCACTGGGATTGTTCAAGTCCTATGGACAATGCAAAAAGCAGAGTGTATGCGGCATTTGAATTTATGGAAAAAATGCAGATACCATATTTTTGTTTTCATGATGCAGATATTGCTCCGAGAGGAGAAAACTTGGCTGAAACAAATAAAAATTTGGATGAAATTGTTTCAATAATAAAATCAGAAATGAAAAGAACAGGTATAAAGTGCCTTTGGGGAACTACAAATGCCTTTGGTGACGCTAAGTTTGTACACGGTGCTTCAACTTCTTGCAACAGTACAGTTTTTGCATATACTGCTGCACAAATAAAAAAGGCTATGGATATTACTATGGAGCTTGGCGGCGAAAACTATGTATTCTGGGGAGGAAGAGAAGGATATGAAACTCTTCTTAACACTGATACTGAGGCTGAATTAAATCACTTGGCTACATTGCTTAAAATGGCTGCTGACTATAAGAAAAAAATCGGTTTTGAAGGTACATTGCTAATTGAACCTAAACCAAAGGAGCCGACAAAGCATCAATATGATTTTGATGCGGCAACTGTTATGGGATTTTTAAGAAAATATGGTCTTGAAAATGATTTTAAACTTAATATAGAGGCAAATCATGCAACTTTAGCACAGCATACATTTCAGCATGAGCTTAATATGTGCAGAATAAATGGTATGCTTGGAAGTGTTGATGCAAATATGGGAGATATGATGTTAGGCTGGGATACAGATCAATTCCCAACAAATATATATGATACTACACTTGCAATGTATGAAATACTTCAAAATGGAGGATTGGGAACAGGCGGACTTAATTTTGACGCTAAGGTCAGAAGAGGTTCTATTGATGAACAGGATTTATTCTATGCACATATTGCAGGTATGGACACATTTGCATGGGGATTAAGGGTTGCTGCAAAACTCCTTGAAGACAGAGTATTTTTAGATTTTATAGAAAAGAAGTACGAAAGCTGGAAAACTGAATTAGGAATAAGCATAGAAAATGGCAGTATTGATTTTGAAGGACTTGAAAAATACGCTCTTGAAAACGGAATACAAGCTAATAAATCAGGCAGACAGGAAATGCTTGAAAGTATTTTAAATCAATATATATATAATTGTTAAGGTGAATTTATGTATTATATAGGTGTAGATTTGGGCACATCTTCGGTTAAACTGCTTCTCTTGGGCGATAATGGAATCTGTAACATTGTTATCAAAGAATATCCGGTATACTATCCTGAAAATGGGTGGTCAGAACAAAATCCTGAGGATTGGTGGCAGAAAACTATAGAAGGTATTAAAGAAATAATTAAAGGTATTGATACAAAAAAGGTTAAGGGAATAAGTTTTGGCGGACAGATGCACGGGCTTGTTATTCTTGATAAAAACGATAATGTTATAAGACCTGCAATACTGTGGAATGATACAAGAACACAGGTAGAAACTGATTATTTGAACAACATAACAGGCAAGAAAAAACTTGTTGAATTAACAGGAAATATTGCTTTTGCAGGATTTACTGCCCCCAAAATACTATGGTTAAAAAATAATGAGCCGCATAATTTTGAGAAGATAGATAAAATTATGCTTCCTAAAGATTATATTGTATATAAGCTTACAGGAAATCATTGTACGGATGTTTCTGATGCGTCAGGTATGCTTTTGCTTGATGTGAAGAATAGATGCTGGTCAAAAGAAATGCTTGAAATTACAGGAGTTTCAGAAAAACAACTTCCAAAACTTTATGAGAGTTATGAAGTGGTTGGAAAAATTAAAGATGATATTGCTTATGAGCTGGGATTTGAGAATGTCAGAGTTATAGCAGGTGCAGGTGACAATGCAGCTTCGGCTATCGGTACAGGAACAGTAGATAACGGAGACTGCAATATTTCACTTGGAACATCAGGTACAATATTTGTTGCAAGTGATAAATACGAGGCTGATTATGAAAATGCAATACATAATTTCTGTCATTCTACAGGAAAGTATCATTATATGGCATGTATTCTTTCAGCAGCTAGCTGTAATAAGTGGTGGATAGAAGATATTTTAGAAAGTGATGATTATACATCAATTTATGAGAATTATGACAAAGTGGGTGAAAATGATATATTCTTTCTGCCATATATGATGGGGGAGCGTTCCCCTCTTAATGATGCAGATATAAGAGGTATGTTTTACGGAATGAGTATGTCGACTACAAAGCAGGATATGGCTGTTGCTGTACTTGAAGGCGTAGCCTTTGCGTTAAGGCAGAATATAGACATTATCAGGTCAATGGGAATTAATATTAAAGAAAGCAAGATATGCGGAGGCGGTACAAAAAATAAGCTATGGCTTAAAATAATTGCAAATGTACTTAATATTGAACTTGCTGTACCTAAAAACCAGGAGGGTGCCTCATTTGGAGCTGCATTACTGGCTGTAAGAGGCTGTGATGAAAAGAAGTATGAAAAAATCATAGCTGATTTAAAAGAAACAGAAAGAATTTTACCTGATATAAATATGGTAGATAAATACAATGAAAAGTACAAAAAATTTAGAAAATTTTATCCTGCAATAAAAGCTATAATTTAAATTAATTTGTTATTAACACACAATATTTGACAATAATTGTCAAATATTGTGTGTTTTTTTGTTTTTTATACGAAAAAATAAATATTATTTTCAATG
>CAJKOJ010000108.1 GCA_905201505.1 uncultured Eubacteriales bacterium
CCCAACTTTTAAAAAATAATCGACAAAGATTTAGAATTAGTAGCAGCCTAAATGCTGCTCACTGACCTTAGGTTTTCCGCAGCTTAAGATTCAGTGCCGACTTGCGGAGCACTTTTGTCACAAAGCTTTGAGTGATAAAAAGACCCTATGAAGCTACCAAGCACCATAGCCTGTCTTTCGGCGATGGTATGAGGGAAATTTAAAAGACTGACTATAACGGTAGAAGTCCCGGCCGACGGATTTTCGGACAGGGGTTCGATTCCCCTCATCTCCATCAATACTCCTGTCTTCGGGAGTTTTTTTTACATAATTTAATCCGCTCAGGTCAGCTGCCTGAGCGGATTTTTATATTATTGTTTTATTCATATCTCAATGCTTCAATAGGATCCAGCAAAGCTACCTTTCTTGCAGTATAAATGCTGTATATAATACCAATTGCTGTGAATATGGCAACAGCAATTATTTTAAATCTTTTTTATTTTTTCTTAATACAATTCCTCAGTCTTTCTTTCAACAGCTTTTCCTCCAATAATATTTTTATTAATTTAATCTTAGGCACAAATTAGAAACACATTAAAAAGCTGCTAATAACTTATAAACAAAAAATAAGGCACATAGTGTACCTTACTAAAAATATTTACTTGACACTTTCAGCCATTTTTATCATTTCATCTATTACTTTTTGTATTAATATAAAAAGGTGCTGTATACACAGTTATACAACACCTTACTTGTCAAATGATATATTTTCAATTGGCTTAATTAATTATTATATTGTAATTCTCTTTTCCGCTTTCCATATCCAGCACACACTTTATAGTTTTCTCTGCCATATTTGATACAACAGTTCTAGAATAAAAGGCAGTATGAGGAGTAAGTATCACATTAGGGAAAGACCTTAACACAGCCATACGTCTGTTTACAATAGGGTCGCCCATTCTGTTTGCATAATACAGACCGTCCTCGTGTTCAAGTACATCAAGAGCAGCCCCTTCAACCTTGCCGCACTCAATAGCGTCAATTAAAGCGTCTGTATCTATTAACCTGCCTCTTGCAGTGTTTACAATTATAACACCTTTTTTCATTTTATCAAAAGCAGCCTTGTCTATAAGATGATGATTTTCGTCTGAACCCGGAGTATGCAGAGATATTAAATCACTTTTTTCAAGTAATGTATTAATGTCTGCATATTCTGCCATATTTTTTACTTCCTCATTTTCATAAGGGTCATAGGCAAGTATTTTACACCCAAATCCATTAAGCCTTTTTATTACAGCCCTTCCAATATGTCCGGTACCTATTATACCTATAGTACAGTCACATAAATTTTTTCCAATTTTACCTTTTAAGCTGTAGTCCTGTAACTCAGACCTTTTTAAAATATGTCCAATTTTCTTGCAGCTCATTAGCATAAGCATTACAGTAAAATCTGCAACTGTATCAGGTGGGTAACTTACATTTGAAACACCTATACCAAGGCTTTTGGCATATTCCAAATCTATATGGTCATAGCCAATAGAACGTGTGGCAAAATACTTTATACCCATACTATGAAATCTGTCAATCATTTTCTTTCCCATATCGCAGGGTGTAAAACTTATTGCATCATATCCTCTTGCAAGTTCAGCATTTTCATAGCTTGGATATTCACTTGAATAGCCATATTCCACCCCATGTTTCTCTGCAAACTCGTCAAAAAATTCCTTTTCATCAAATTCTCTGAAACAATAAACAAAAATCTTCATAACCATAACCCTCTTTATTTAATTATTACTATATCTGTGAAATTACAGTATTTTTTCTTTATAATAAGTATACACCACAGCTTTTTCTGACTGTTATGCTCCTTATAACAGCCTTGCAGTGTTTATAACTACTTCGGCTGATGCCTCAGTAATTTATCTTATCACAATTTTGCTTTTTTTTCAATGGCATACACCATTTATTGTCATATTTTAAGAAATTTTCAAACTAAAGACATATTTTTTAATATACTTATATTTGTAGTAATTTCAACTTTCCAAATCAACATTATAATTTAATTATATCATAATTTTTTTAATATTAACTATTGACTTTTCATAAAATTATATTAAAATATATATTATAGATTTATCGGGGTGTGGCGTAGCTTGGTAGCGCGCTTGAATGGGGTTCAAGAGGTCGCAAGTTCAAATCTTGTCACCCCGATTTTTTTATTTATAACTTTTTTTAATTGACAATAATATAAATCAGTAGTATAATTTAATTGTTATGCGGTTGTGGCGGAATGGCAGACGCGCAGGATTCAGATTCCTGTCCCGGTTTCGGTGGTGTGGGTTCAAGTCCCATCAACCGCACTATATTAATAACGGTTGAAGTTTAACATTCTCATTGAATGAATAAACTTCAACCGTTTTCTTTTTAGCCAACCCCTATTTATTACTGTTTACAGTTTCTTTTAAATAACTGTTTTGCCTGATTTAATGTATTTTGCTAAACGGGCTTTGACGCGGCATTAAAAACGTCTCAAGCATAAATCTTGCTCCAAGTTTCCACCCCTCAATAAAAGATTCACAAGTTTCAGTCTCAATAATTTCACTTTGAGCCTCCATTAACTGTGAAAACAAATGCTGTTCTTTTTGTACGTTTGGAATATTATTAAAATATGCACTTAGTTTTTTCTCATTATCAGCTACAATTTTAACATTAGCAGCATATTCAGACTCATACTTAAAACATTTTTCTTGTGGATCGATATTACCGTAATAAAGTTCCTCCAGTATATTCATTATTTCCCCCCCTGCCATTTCAATAATTTTAGCAAAAATAAGGAAATTTTTTTATATGTAATGAATATATGCAAATATCCGTATTTATTTCTGTCAGCTTTTAATTCCTTTAGTACAACCGGCTTATTTTTATTCTCTGTCTGAGTTTTTAAAATGTATTCTTTCTTATTATCTTTAATAACTACCCTTAATCTGCTTCCAAAATGGTTCCTCTGAACTTTTTTAATAAATTTGTTATTACATTTTTTATATTCTTTAGTTTTAAGTTTTCTGACTATCATAAAATAATCCTTTCTTTTATTTAATTTTAGTCATAACTACTTGAAAAACTTCAGCACAAATGATATAATATTTTTGTGTATCTGTCTTTTAGGCAGTTACGCGGGGGGAAGTGGCTTCAACTTTAGCTGGGCGAGCCGCTTCCTTTTTTATTTGTGGAGACCCTTGTAAATCTCATCAACACCTCGTCGCATTACTTCAGCTTTTGATACTTTTAATACTTCAGAGCATTCTTCAAGTTTTTTTGAAGTATCATCATCAAGTAATACTTTTAACGAAATATTTTTGGGGTTGTCCGTAGGGCGTCCCATTTTTTTGTTACCCAAAATCTTCACCTCACTTTTATGGGTCGATAATATTATAACTTACCTACCCACATTTGTCAAGTCAATTACATAAAAAAAACTTGCACTACATACCGCTCTGCCTTTATGAAATAACAAATCAATTTCAGGATTCGTTGTTTCATAAATACCAATATCAGAAAACAGGAACAACGGCAAAGGTTGATTAATACCTCTGTCAAAACAATGTATCTTTATTATTATAAATTGACTATTACTTTCACTGCAAATGTATAGCAAAGTCCATATTCCTCGCGTACATAGAGAGTTCAAATTTCACAATGTTCAGTACACCATATTAAAGCTGTAAAAGAGGCTTTTATTTCAGCAAGTAAGATACCTTTCTTTTATTTTTTGAGGTTGTCATACTTTTCACAAATGTTATTACGTACAAATTCGGAACGGTTAACTTTTTCCGCTTTGCAGCATTCATCTAACTTGCTCAAAGTTTCTTTATCCATCTTTACACGAAGCATAAAATTTTTTGGACTGTTAGTAGGACGCCCTAATTTTTTGTTTGCCATTTTATTCATCACCTCACCTTTTGTAGCACCAAAAACATTATAACATATATAGTACCTCAACATCAACAAGTATTTATTTTTTTAAACAAAAAGAAGCTGCCTGCAAATCAACTAAAATGTCAATTTACATCAGCCCCCCTTCATTTACATTTTTTAGCTTAGAGTTGTCTGACTATTATAAAATAATACTTTCTTATATTTAATTTTAGTCATAACAACTTGAAAAGCTTCGGCACAAATGATATAATATTTTTTATATCTTCCTCTAGGCAGTTATGCAACAGATAAGTGACTTCAACTTTAGTGAATGAGTGCCGCTTCCTTTTTACTTTTTGAGATCGTCATACATTTTGTGAACGCCCCTTCTTAAGACTTCAGCCTGTGAAACTTCCAACATTTTACTACATTCTTTAAGCATTAAAACCGTTTCATCATCAGCTTTGAATTTAATAGAGGTATTCTTTGGATTGTCCGTGGGACGACCCATTTTTTTATTCCCCAATTTCATCACCTCATTTTTACAGGTTAATAATATTATAACTTAT
>CAJKOJ010000109.1 GCA_905201505.1 uncultured Eubacteriales bacterium
ATATTCCCTGTGTTTTTTATATAATCAGAAATGTTTTCTAAATTATACCCCATAAATTTATACTCCTCAGTTAATTATCTAAATTTTACATTTTACTATTATTTAAGGATGCTGTATCATATTGTACAACATCCTTGCTTAAATCAGAAAAAGAACAAATTCCTTTTACCATCACTATATACGTTTTCTATATTTTCCCTGTCATACATATAATTTGTATATACTGATTTACTATATACAGCAAAATTATAAACAGAATCCATACTTACAGGAACATTTTCCTTTACTACAAATTCGTCCTCATCTTCATCATCACATTCTTCAATATATTTAATACTATCCATTACAACAAGCGAATCAATATACCTACTGTCTGTTTTTTCTAAATCTACTACTTCAGCTTCAGACAAAACAGCTAAGTGATCATTTTTCCCAAGATAAGGTATGTACTTTGTCTTTCCTTCCATAACATATTTTTCAATTGTGGTATACTCCACGCTTCCATCATCCAGAATATAAATATACCAACAAGGATTTTCAATCCATTGTTCCCTTACAACTAGATTTCCGCCATCCTCCGCACTTGCATAACCAACACTGTTGTTAAAAACCTGTATTTTCTTTGGAAACACACCATAATTTTTACATTCAGGAACTATACTTACTTTTAAATGCTTCAGCTTTTCATAATACTCAGGATACATTTCCTCTTTTCTCTGCTGATTATATCCCCTATAACCAACAACAGCTCCAAGCAAACCAAGCAAGGCAAGCTTATGAATATTGTTATAAGTAAAATATGCATAGGAATTAAATTCTGCCCGTCTGAAACAAGCAGTTTTTCCACTTAGTTTAAACCTTAAACCCTTCACATTATCACTCTTTTCCAACATTAGTCATAAATATCCATTACGCTGCAATTAAGCTTGCCACCATTTATTTCTGTATTAAATTTATTGCAATATACCTCTACTGACTCTATATCATCACTGTGACTTTCCAAAAATTCTCCAAGCTTTGACAAATCATAAACATTTTTATCTTCCTTATAAAACTTGATATATTCGGCAACATTAGGAAGGTATATTTCAGAATTTTCCTTTAATTTAATAAAAAGTGCAAATTCATTCTCACAGCCTGACTTACTGTTAGTATTGAGAGCAGTTGCACCTAAAAGACAGCCTCTTTTAAAGTTCTCATAAGCCTCCACTGTATACCCTTCAAAATTATCAATAATATCATTATAAATATCATAATTCTGTGGATTTACTGAAAATCCGTATAAATAGTGAGCTTCATCAACTGTTACTTTTTTACCCAAAGAAGATGCCTCAGCATCCTTATTTTCTGAATTTTTAAAAGGAGATAAAATATCCTGAACTTCTATTTCTGTCTGCTCATATATATTCATTCCCTGCATAACCTGTACTGCACCTGTAATACTAATATTTTGTTTTTTTTCTGCAAATGTAGCACCAAAATTAATTACATCTTCAGCAGCAAATAAATTTTTCAAAACTTCTTTTGATTCTGTTTTATCGTCAAGTTTCTTACCAAAAACCTTTTCATACCTCTCATTCAGCTCCAAAGGCTGTAACTTTCCCTTTTCTGTTTTATATGACTTTACATACATTATTTTTTTGCCCTCGTTTTCCCACATTTTCTTTATAGGATATTTAAAAGCTTTATCACTTCCAAAAATTTCACCTGTGCTCAATGTCTTAGGTCTGCCTGTAAAATCTGCATTCCAATTTGAATTAATGCTGCTTATACCAACTGCACCATATACACGATTATTAAACTTCATAACTTATTTCTCCTCCTTTTTTTCATATAAAAGATTATTTGACAGTATACCACAAAGCAACAAATCCTCATCAACTACACTGTTATCAACTCTATATCTTTCTATCATCTCAAAAAGTCTTTTAAATTTCATATTTTCTTCAAAAACTTTATAATTATGTGCTTTATATAAATCTAAAATAACTCTTCTAAGTTTTTCATTTTTTCTTGCATTAAGCACACCATTATACATACTGTGTTTTTTATTCTTAGTCTCACTCAAACTACAAAGGTAATATGTCATTTGCCCTACACAATAATAATATTCATTATCACTTTCTATTGAAATAAAATCGGCTGAACCTACTTTAATTCTCACCTTATCAACAATTTCCTTCAAAATATCTCCCATATTCTTCTTACCTCCTATATTAAAATACTTTAGTAAATTTAACCTCAAATTCATTTTAGATCTAACATTGTAATCACTTGTATCATCATCTAATGCAGAATTCATAACCATACCAAAAGTCATTTTATCAATTATATAATTAAGGCTGTCATCTATTCCAAGTCTGAAAAAGCTCTTCATTGGTTCCTTCATCACTTCCATAGCATTAATATAATAACCATTAAGACCTTTTGGTTTAAATTCACTGTTATAGTAAAAAATCCTCATCTGATTTTTAAAAAATATCTTGTCAACATATTCCTCTAACTGTGCTCTTTTTTTCGTACTGCTTATATCTTCGTTTTCTAACCCTAAATAATTTTCATACTTGAATTCTCTTATCTTTTCTATATTTTTAGGAATAATATTTATATCTTTAATTACTGTTCCTGTTTTTGTAGGCATAGTTTCAAAAAAAATTCCCGGCTCTGAGTAGTTCATTTCAGGCTTACTTTTAAAATCATATCCATAATTTATACCAAATTTTGTAATTATAGAACTTTTATCATCTCTGGCATTATCTATCCATTCCATAAGTCTATGATTTCTTACAGCATCATTAAGGCGAACTCTGTATGGCACCTTGAATTTTGTATTTTTCATTTCAAGATATGGTTTTTTAGCGTTTAATCCCATATTCTCATTACTTAATCCATAAATATCATTACCTATCAAAACATTTTCTTTATTATTATTAAATACTTTTGGTAAAAAGTATCTATTGCTTTCTCTTATGTAATTGTTTATATCCTCTGCACTATTTTCATCACTTTCAATAAAAACTTTGACATATTCTTTATTTGAAAATCCGCTTTCCTTATCAAGCCCTTTAATAAATGCAACAATTTTTTCAATTGAATTTATAAGCAAATTTTTATATACTTCACTTTCTTCATAATCAATTTTTTCAATGTTAAATAGACCAAGAATTTCCTTCTCTCTTTTATCATATTCACGATTAAGTTTTTGATAATATCCATTTACCACTTCACTAAAATCCTCATATGACAATGCCGTACTATCTCCAACCTCAGGCAAATTTGTGCATTTTATAAACATTGTATACATATTGTTGCTATGTATCTTCTTTTTACTGTCAACAGACTTATTCATTTCTATAAGCTTGCTGTAATAATCCCTTTCTTTAAACCACTTATAGCTTTCAGAAAAAATTCCGATATCTTTATTAATAACAAGGCTGTCTGTTATGCTTCCGGTTTTGTCTAATTTTATATACAACCCATTTTTCATATTGTACTGCTCTATAACAATACTATCCATTTCTCCCGTATTTTCAAGCATTTCAGATAATTCAGAAAGCATATTATTCCCCCTTTTTATTATCTTTTATAATCCTGCAATATCCACAGCCAATCTGACCTTTTTCACCAAGTCCAACAGCTGCTGCTATACCAGCCCGCCTTTGTGACCATTCATCCTTATTTACAGTAATTTCAAATTTATTTCCAAACAAGCAACCTTCTTTATAAGGTATCATAATAAGTCTGTTATTCTTTTGCTTAATATCGCTTATAAAGTTATCATTGCTTTCATTTTCTGAAATATCAAAATATGTTTTTAACTTTCTCTCAGCATTACTGTTAAGCTTTTTTACAAGTTCATCAACGCCGTCTTCCTTAGCCCAATATTTCCCCTGAGACATTGTTACAACAACAGGTGTAAGTGTAATAAGTTTATCTATATTCTCTGCTTTATAGCTTACAAAATCTTTTCCCTCAACTTTAAAGCTTGCACATTCCTTTTCCAAAGCTCGTCCAATTCTAAGTACAATTTCATTATTTATACTTCGTATATTAAAAGTATATATTCTATCCTTGTAATAAACCCCATCTTTTTCTATAGGATAAGGCAAACAAAATGTATAAAATTTAAAGCAGTTAACCTTATGTATATCTTTCATTTTTTTATCATTAAGAAGCGTATAGTTCACATATCTGTTTATTACAGAATACATATAATCACACTTTACATTTTCTTTCATCTTAATAAAAACTTTTACTTCACAATATTCCATCTTAATACCACCCTTTTTAAGTATAATACAATATTCAATTTTTTTATTGTATAATTTACAAAA
>CAJKOJ010000110.1 GCA_905201505.1 uncultured Eubacteriales bacterium
TATGCTGCCGGCTGAAAGCGGTGTGCAGGTAATAAGTTATTTTGATGTGGAAAAACAGCCAAGCAGAACTTATTATCTTGACAAAGAAAAAAAGAGAATTACAGGTACTCTGACAGATTATCTAAAGGCTGTAGAGCAAGCTGTATACCTTATATTATCAACTGAAAGATATGACTATGTTATGTATTCATGGAATTATGGCATTGAGCTTAAAGATTTATACGGACAAATAAAAGAGTATGTAATACCTAACCTTATAAACAGAATTACTGACGCTCTTATGCAGGACGACAGAATTAAAAGTGTGACAGATTTTAAATACAGGGTTGATAAGGGCAGATACTTTATTAGTTTTACTGTTGTAAGTGAATACGGCAATGTGGGAATAGAGGAGGAATTTTATGTTTGAAAGTATGACGTATGAAAATATACTTGAAAGTTTGCTTAAAAATGTGCCTTCGGATATGGATAAAAGAGAGGGAAGCATAATATTTGACACACTCTCTCCTGCGGCACTGGAGCTTGCACAAATGTATATACAGCTTGATATTGTGCTTAGCAATGCCTTTGCTGATACTGCTGAAAGGGAGTATTTAATATTAAGGGCTAAAGAAAGAGGGATTGTACCTTATGAGGCTACAAGGGCTGTAATGAGAGCAGATTTTAATTTTATCACTGATGGAAAAGGAGGTTACAGCGGTGAAATAGTTAAAAAAGGTGACAGATTCAGTCTGAGCGGATTTACATATACTGCAAGCGAACAAATTGTAAATACTCAGGAAAATGCAGTAACGGTGACTGATGAAAATGGAAATATATTTAATATAAAAAAGGGTGAAGTTATACCGGGAGCATGGAAGGTTGTCTGTGAAAAAGCAGGAACTGAAGGCAGTAAAATATTTGGTAATCTTTTACCTGTAAAAACTATACAGGGACTGACTAAGGCTGTGATAACAGAACTGATTGAATACGGTCAGGAAGCTGAGGACACTGAAAAATTCAGAAAACGATATTTTGACAGTATTAACAGCGACGCATTCGGAGGCAACAGAGCTGATTATATTGCCAAGGTAAAGGCAATTGACGGTGTAGGACAAGTAAAAGCCAAAAGAACGCCAAAAGGCGGAGGAACTGTTGGAATTATAATAACTGATGTAAACGGCGGGCAGGCTTCACAGACAATTATAAATAATGTAAAAGAAAAACTTGACCCTGCCAAGCATACAGGCGAGGGGGACGGTATAGCACCAATAGGTCATAGTGTAACTGTCTCAACTGTAAGGAAAGAAATTGTTGATGTATATTTTGATGGTATTGAATTTGAAGAAGGTGCAGACCAAAGTGAAATAAGTATGGCAGTGGTGCAGATTTTAAACAGCTATGCAGACGAAATTAACAGCAATTGGGAAAACGTCGGACAAATCAAAATATATGCCGCACAAATACTGGCAAGATGTCTTGAAATTGACGGAATTGTAAATATAGCGAGAGTACATTTTGACGGTGATAATTATGTTGTGCTTGGTGAGGATGAAATTGCTGAGTTCTGCTCTAATTTTTAAGGGGGGATTTTATATGAAGTATATTGAATATTATCCTCCTGTATTAAAGGAGGTATACGAAATACAGCTGATTTCAAAGGTACTTGACAATGTCCTTGATGAAGCAAAGGAAAATGAAGGCGGATTAGTAAAAGAGTTTTATATAAATACTGCTACAGAAAAAGGTATCAGACTTTGGGAAAAGGCTTTGAAATTAGATGTAACTGACAGTGACCTTGAAATAAGACGGTTTAAAGTATTGAGTAAAATTTTGGGAGACAGAACAAGTTTAAGAACTAAACTTGACGCTCTATTAGGTGAGAATAAATACAGAATAAATACAGATACAGAAAATTGTCATATTACTTTTGATTTGGAAATGTCTGTACAGAGTTTGAAACCTGTCATAGTAAATTTGCTTGAAAAGGTTCTGCCTCTTAATATTACATTTGAAATTAATCTGGCATATAACAGGCATACAGATTTAACAAGTTATACACATGAGGCACTTGGAAAATATACTCACAAGGAAATAAATGCAGAAAAATTATAAAGGAGTGATAAAATGGCAGTATTAACAAGTAATTATAAACTTTCAAAGCCTTTAAAAAATGAATATTACAACATAGACATTTTTAACGAAAATATGGATAAAATCGATAAAGCATTAAATACAAATGCTATGAGTATTAATAATGTGCCGGTTAAAAAGCTGACGGCAAAAGTATCATCGGATATGAATGCCGGGGACTGTATAATTATTGCAGAAAAAGGCTGGTACAGTAATGGGTCAGCTTTAATTATAATAGAAGCTTCAGGAGCATTAAAGCATCATTCTCTTGTGCTTTCTGTAAGTTCAAGTTTTTATTCTGACAGCCGTCAGATTTCCTGTTTAAGTAATTCAAACTATTCCAAGCAATTATTCAGTGCTGCATCTATTGAAACAGTATATCAAAAAGACAGTATGATTTATCTGACATTAAATGATAGCATTGAGGGCAATTCACCTGTAGACTTGACTATTACAATAATATCAGATGTCTGGAATTGCTGTTATAAAACATTAAAAGCAAATGAAGTATTAACAGAAAGTACAAAAAAGATTAATTTAAAATCAGGTAAAGCAAATATTGATTTGGGACTTGGGGCTGCTGCACAAAAAAATGTGTCATACAATGTTGAAAGTTCAGATGCTAATCTAATAACAAGTAAAGCTGTATATGATGAAATGGTAAAAAAGCAAGGTAAATTTACATATCTTGTTGCTGTAAAAAACAAGGTAAACAGCGATGGCAGCTGTGATTGTGACAGTTCTTATATAAATGCGGCTGATTATGTATTTGACTGTACAGGGGCAACTGCGTCAAGTTATACAAGTACAGAAGGACTTAATAAGTTTCTTAAAAGCTTGCCGCTAGGAAGTAAGGTTGTGTTTGCTCCAGGGTCATATTTGATTTCAAATACAATTCAGGTTGACACCAGATTATATCTTGAGGGGCTTAATCACATGGCTACATTTTTTACTATAAACGATATTGTTATGTTAAATATAGGCGATGGTATAAACCAGGCCAGCAATGTGACTGTCAGAAATATATATTTTAGAAAGTGGGATTTTGATTCTATCCCGCCTACACAGGAGAATAAGTCAAGCCGTGTATTTACAAAACCTGTTATAAATGTGACAAAGGGAAACGGTGTTTATATTGAAAAATGCGGATTTTACAGCCATAGCAATGGGTATAATGCCCAGAACGGATACAATTCTCTTGTAAGGTATAATGACTATTGTATGAATAGTGTAGTTGAAAAGTGTACTTTAAATACAAATGTACATTATCTTATAAATAATGGAAAAAGAGCAGGTTTTACAATAGATTTGGCAAACTGCGACGGCACTGTAGCGAGCATTTCAATAAAGTTTATTGCTAATTTCGGAAGCATTACCTGCTATAAGCCTAAGTCTATAAGTTCGTACGAAACAACTTTCATAGGCTGCACCGGAGTTCAAGAATACAATGAAGACAGTGTGGCTGTAAATGCTTTAAACAGTGATGAGATTGAGGAGGTATAAAAATGGCTGATATAAAAGATTATCTTGCAGAGAGCGGAAATTTGCTTAACAGCGAGGGAGAGATAAAAAATGTGGCTGATATTTTGGCAGCTGAACCTATAAATAACAAAAAATATGACATAAGAGATTTTGCCGTAAGGAGCGGTATTATGCTAAATAGTGAAGGTAAGGCCTGTGATGTGGTAAGTGCCTTGGAGAAGCTTGCTGCAGGAGGCGGAAGTGAAGGGGGCGATATAACAGAAGTTGAAGAAAGGGTAAACACATTAGAAAAATGTAAACAGGATAAGGCTGTAGTTGTAAGTGTAACAAGTACTACAATAAATGCAGAGCCTGACAAGATATACATATTTAATAAAGAAAATAGCATTAGTGAGTTGAATATAACACTAACTAATATAAAAGCAGATACAGACAACGAATTTGTTATTAAGTTTATAAGTGCTATAGAGGATATGCCTATTACCATAACAGACAATGGTGGAAATAGTAATGTGTTATGGCACAACGAACCTAAAATACTTGCAGGAAAAGCATATACACTTGCGATAAGTGTTATAGGTGGGTATAAAGAGGCGGTGTTAAGCTATGCAGAGTGAGTTTAAAAATCTGTGCAGGCTTTATGGAGACAGGGAATATACAGGCAAACTAATAAGCTTTAACAGTGTAAGTAACAGTCGAATAAGGAATTTGGAAATTGTGGGAGA
>CAJKOJ010000111.1 GCA_905201505.1 uncultured Eubacteriales bacterium
TCCTGTTCCCGGGACTTTGCTTGAACGATAGTATTCAATATCCTCTGATATAAATTCTTCTTTCTTTATCATTTTTGTAAGTTTACTGTTCTTTTTCAAGGTATATATACTTATACCTCCGGTTGACTTTGTCTGTTTTTCAGCTATAAGCTCTGTATTTAAAAGCATAGCTTTATCAGTATCCCTCACAAGTATTATATCTGTATCATTTTCTGTATACATAGCTGACACAAGAGGAAATTTACCATTATAAGCATTAATTAGTTTCTTTCTTGCAGTTTTTGTTTCATAAGCCGACATAGGTATTTTTGCAATTTTGCCGTTTTCAAAGGCAAACAGCATATATCCTTTATAATTATTGCTTACGGTAATATATAAAATTTTTTCATCACTGTCCATTGGGAGAATATTGTTAAGATATTCCCCGATGCTGCTTGTTTTGCATTCAGGCAAATCGTGACACCTTATTTTATAGACATTTTGTTTGTCTGAGAACATAAGCAGTTCCGTTTTATTAGTTGTTTCAAAACTTTGTATAATTTCATCATTTTCTTTAAGCTTATGTTCAGCTGAAACCCTCATTGATGCCTGTAAAGAAACCTGTGTGATTTTTTTGAGATAATTTTCTTTTGTAAGGAAAATTGTAAGAGGATAATCTTCAATGAAATCATCAACTGGTATCTGTTTTATTTCGTGCTCATATATTATAGAGGTTTTTCTATCCTTGCCGTATTTCTTTGACACACGCTTTAAATCTGCAATTATAATTTTAAGTACCTTGCTTTCATGGTGAAGAATATCGTCAAGTTCTGCAATTTCAGCATTAAGTTCCTCAATAGCCTTAGTCTGTTTTAAGATATATTCCTTATTAAGATTTCTAAGCTTTATTTCAGCCACAAATTCTGCCTGAACCTTATCAATACCAAAGCCATCCATTAAGTTTGGTATAACAAGATTATCTTCTTCTGTTTCTCTTATTATCTTTATTGCTTTATCAATATCAAGAAGTATTTTTTCAAGACCTTTAAGCAAGTGAAGCCTTTCACCTTTTTTCTGCAAATCATAGGCAGTCTGACGCTTAATACAGGACATTCTGAAATCTATCCATTCATTTAAGATTTCCTTTACTCCCATAGTTCTCGGTGCACCATTTACCAATATATTAAAATTACAGCTAAAACTGTCTGTGAGAGGTGTCATCTGATAAAGCTTTGTCATAAGTTTTTCAGGGTCGGCACTTCTTTTAATATCTATGGCAATTTTAAGTCCGCTAAGGTCTGTTTCATTTCTTACATCATTTATTTCCTTAACCTTATTTTGCTTTACAAGGTCAATTATCTTGTCAATAATGGTCTCAATGTTTGTGGTATATGGTATTTCATATATTTCTATTATTCCATTTTTTTTGTCAAATCTGTATTTTGCTCTTATTTTGAAACTGCCTCTGCCTGTACTATATATTTTATCTATTTCATCAGCGTTGTAAATTAGTTCACCGCCTGTAGTAAAATCAGGTGCTTTAAGATATTCTTTAAGATCAGTGTCAGCATTTTTAATATACTGTATTGTAGCCTCGCATACCTCTTTCAAATTAAAGCTGCATATAGTGCTTGCCATACCTACAGCTATTCCCTTATTGGGTGTTACAAGAACATTTGGAAATGTCGTTGGAAAAAGTACAGGTTCCTTTAAACTGCCGTCATAATTGTCTACAAAGTCAACAGTATCCTTGTCTATATCCTTAAAAATTTCACTGCATATACTGTCAAGTTTAACTTCTGTATACCTTGACGCAGCGTAGGCCATAGCACATGAATACACCTTGCCGAAGTTACCCTTACTGTCTACAAAGGGATGCAAAAGTGCGTCATTGCCTCGTGTCAGCCTTACCATAGTTTCATATATTGTTGCATCACCATGAGGATTTAGCTTCATAGTCTGACCTACAACATTTGTTGATTTGGTTCTTCCTCCGTTTAAAAGACCCATTTTATACATTGTATAAAGCAGCTTTCTGTGAGCAGGTTTAAATCCATCAATCTCAGGTATAGCTCTTGATACAATTACACTCATTGCATAGGGCATATAATTAAGCTCAAGAGTATCTGTTATATGCTGTTCTGTATAGTTACTTTTAGCCATTTAATACCCTCCCTTAGCCTAATTCAGTCAAATCTATATATTTATAGCCTTCAGTTTCAATATGCTCTTTTCTTCCTGTCAGATTGTCACCTAAAAGCAAATCAAAGGTATCAGAAGTTCTCTTTGCATCCTCAGGCATAACCATTATAAGTCTTCTGGTTTCAGGATTCATAGTAGTTTGCCACATCATTTCAGGTTCATTTTCACCAAGACCCTTTGACCTCTGTATTTTATAACTGCCCTTTATTTTTGCTGTAATAGCGGTTTTTTCTTTTTCTGTATAAGCAAAGTAAGTTTTCTCATTCTTACCGTTTCCTGTAGTAATTTCATATAGCGGAGATTCAGCAATAAACACCTTATGTTTTTCAATAAGAGTAGGCACAAGTCTGTATATCATTGTAAGAACAAGGGTTCTTATCTGAAAACCGTCTACATCGGCATCAGTACATATAATAATTTTGTCCCATCTGAGATTGTTTATGTCAAAACTGTTTAAATCCTTGCTTGTATTGTGCTTTGTTCTTATTTCAACACCGCAGCCCATTACTTTTAAAAGGTCGGTAATTATATCAGACTTAAAAATTCTGTCATAGTTTGCCTTTAAGCAGTTAAGTATTTTACCCCTTATTGGCATTATTCCTTGAAACTCAGCATCTCTGCCAAGCATAACAGAGCCAAGAGCAGAATCACCCTCGACTATATACAGTTCTCTTTTTGTAACATCTTTTGAACGGCAGTTTACAAACTTTTCTACTCTATTATTCATATCAATGCTGCCGGTCAGCTTTTTCTTTATATTGACTCTTGTTTTTTCGGCTGTCTCACGGCTTCTTTTATTCACAAGTATCTGCTTTGCAATTTTATCAGCATCAGCCTTATTTTCAATAAAGTAAATTTCAAGCTGTTTTTTTAAATAGTCTGTTAAATACTCCTGTATAAACTTATTTGTTATAGACTTCTTAGTCTGATTTTCATAACTTGTAATAGTTGAAAAGCTGTTTATAATTATTATAAGGCTGTCTTCAACATCTGAAAAAACAATCTTCTTTTCACTTTTGTTATATAAATTATTTGTTTTAAGGTAATTGTCAATTGCAGATACAAAAGCAGACCTTACTGCTTTATCAGGAGCACCTCCGTGTTCAAGATAGCTTGAATTATGATAATACTCAAGTCTGTTTATTTCATTATTAAAGCAAAAAGCAAGCTCAAATTTAAGCCTGTATTCTTCTTTATCAGCTCTGTCTCTTCCCTTAGCTTCATTTTCATAGTATTGTATTTCTGTAAAGTTCTTATCTTCTGAAAGTTCTGAAATATAATCCTTAATACCCTGTTCATAACAATAGATAAATTTTTCCTTTGTCCTGTCATCAATAAGTTCAAATGAAAGGCCTGCATTTACTATACATTGTCTTTTCATAATATCCTTATAGTAATCTACAGGAATATTAATATCGGTAAATACATCTCTGTCAGGTTTCCAATGTATTGTTGTACCGGTTTTCTTTACATTAGTCTTTTCCCTTTGAAGACCGCCAACATTTTCACCTTTTTCAAATTTCAGTTCATATTTATACCCGTCTCTGTATATAGTAACATCCATAAATTCAGAACTGTACTGAGTTGCACAAAGTCCGAGTCCGTTTAGTCCAAGGCTGAATTCATAATTGTCACCACCGTTATTGTTGTATTTACCTCCTGCATACATTTCACAAAAAAGCAGTTCCCAATTGTACTTTTCTTCATTTGTATTATAATCAACAGGAATTCCTCTTCCGTGGTCACATACAGTAATGTCGTTATCAGTACCTAATATAATTTCTATTTTATTTCCATATCCCTCTCGTGCCTCATCAATAGCATTAGAGAGAATTTCAAACACTGAATGCTCACAGCCTTCCAGACCGTCAGAGCCAAATATAACACTGGGACGCAATCTTACTCTGTCAGCACCCTTAAGTGAACTTATGCTCTCATTTGTATATTCGTTTCTTGTTGCACTCTTTTTCATAAGACTCTATCCTTTCTATATCCTTATAATATTACCCTATACAACAAATGTTTGTCAAGTCAAATTTTGACAATAGTTATACAAATCAAATGTTTACTCAAAAACAAATTTATATATATTTATTAAATT
>CAJKOJ010000112.1 GCA_905201505.1 uncultured Eubacteriales bacterium
AAGCCTTTAAGGAGTTTGGTATTACCCCCACTGTAGAAGAAGTGAGAGCACCAATGGGTATGCTTAAATGGAATCATATAAAGGAAATGCTTTCTATGAAAAGAATTTCAGACGAATGGGAAAAAATATACGGCAAAAAGTGGACTGATAAAGATGTTGACAATGTATATGAAAAAAGTGAAAAGGCTATACTAAAATGTGTGGCAAACTATTCAGAGCCTAAACCTTATGTAATTGAAACAGTTAATGAACTTAGAAAAAGAGGTATAAAAATTGGTTCAACTACAGGATATACTGATGAAATGATGAATATTGTTGTGCCTAAAGCAAAGGAGCTTGGATATAGCCCTGACTGCTGGTTCAGCCCTAATTCTGTAAATAATATGGGCAGGCCTTATCCATATATGATATATGAAAATATGAAAAAACTTAATATTACATCAGTTGACGCTGTTATAAAGGTTGGGGATACAATCTCTGATATTAAAGAAGGTAAAAATGCAGGTGTTATTTCTGTAGGAGTTATTGAGGGAAGTTCTGTTATGGCACTTTCAGAGGAAGAATTTAAGAGACTTTCAGAAAAAGACAGGGAAAAGGCTTTAAATGATACAAGAGATAAGTTTTTGGCTGCGGGAGCTGACTATGTTATAGATGATATAAGAGGCATATTTGAAATTATAAAATAACTGTTGACAATATTTTGAAGTTGATGTATCATATTTCTATAAATATAAAGGCTGTGAAAAGAAGAGTAGATATAGCTGTATGTTACAGAGAGCCTGTGCTGCTGGAATCAGGTACAAAACGGTTTTATTGAAAATGGTCTTGGAGCTGCGTACCGACTGTCTTTTTAAAGGCATAGGCTACGATGGGTGTGCCCGTTACAGCACTAGAGTATAGGTTAAACTGTACTTGATAAGGTCTGTATTGTGAAATACAGATGAATTAAGGTGGTACCACGGAGCTAATGCTGTCGTCCTTGAAGTTAAAGTCAAGGCGGCAGCTTTTTTTGTGCAGAATAATTTTATGAGTACGGTGGTTTACAGCTGAAATAAATTTAAATTACAGGTTATAAATGTCTTTTAGAAATTTAGCTACACCTAAATTATCATTGCTGTCTGTAATTTTATCTGCAGCGTCTTTAACACAGTTATGGGCATTTTCTACAGCTACGCCTAAGCCTGCAGCTTTAAGCATTGAAATATCGTTTTCACTGTCACCAAATGCTATTATTTCATTGGGCTTAACACCAATTTGAATTGCATATTCAAGCATAGCATTGCCTTTTGACGCAGCGTTGGCATTAATGTCTATACAATTCCAGTTAGACTGTACAGCCTTTACTGTGGGAATATTATTATTTATAATATCCCTTAATTTTAAAAGACGCGGAATATTGTTATCAATTACAACGGCTTTAACTGCGTTATTAACAGAAGATATACTGTGCATATTATCTACCAGCTTGTAATCTACAGAATATTTCATAACTTTTTTGTATTTGGTGGTTATAAGATTGATACCGCCTCTGTAAAGAGTTTCATCATTTGTGTAGCAGGTATCAAGGGTAAATATTTTAACACCGGTATTATACTCATTACAAATGTCAAATATTTTATCAAGAGAGATTTTGTCCATTGATTTTATAAAATATTTTTCACCTGTATAAAAATTTGCCAGAGTTGCTCCGTTGCAGCCTATAATAGGACAGTTTATATCAAGTTCGTCAAGGTAGTCCTTGGCAAGTATGTCGTTTCTGCCTGTGGCAATTAATATATGTATGCCTTTATTATGAAGTGCTCTGAATGTATTAATTATTTCCTGGGGCAAGAAGCCCTCTGAGTTTAGTATAGTACCATCGCAGTCAGTGACAATAAGCTTGTACATTTGCATTTCTCCTTTTAGATTTTTATTTATTTTAACACAGCAGGTGTTTTAAATCAATTTTGTTTTTGTAAAATATTTTGCCTTTTTGGCAATATTAGTATATAATTATAATAATGTTTTTTTATTGGAGGTAAGAAAATGAGTAAAGAAAAGTTTTATATGACTACTGCCATTGCTTATACTTCAGGTAAGCCGCATATTGGCAATACCTATGAAATTGTACTTGCTGATAGTATAGCAAGGTTTAAAAGAATGCAGGGTTATGATGTATTCTTCCAAACAGGTACAGATGAGCATGGTCAGAAGATTGAGGAAAAAGCAAAGGAGAAGGGAATTACTCCAAAGGAATTTGTAGATGATGTTGCATGTCAAATAAAGAAAATATGGGATTTAATGAATACTTCTTATGATAAGTTTATAAGAACGACAGATGATTACCACGAAAAGCAGATACAAAAAATATTTAAAAAGCTCTATGAAAAAGGCGATATATATAAAAGTGTTTATGAAGGTATGTACTGTACTCCTTGCGAGAGCTTCTGGACAGAAAGTCAGCTTGTTGACGGCAAGTGCCCTGACTGCGGCAGAGAAGTACATCCTGCAAAAGAAGAAGCATATTTCCTTAAATTAAGTAAATATGCTGACAGACTTATTGAACATATTAATACTCACCCTGAGTTTATACAGCCTGTTTCAAGAAAGAATGAAATGATGAATAATTTCCTTCTCCCAGGACTTCAGGATTTATGCGTTTCAAGAACTTCATTTAAATGGGGTATTCCTGTTGATTTTGATGATAATCACGTTGTGTATGTATGGCTTGACGCACTTTCAAACTATATTACAGGTATAGGATATGACTGTGACGGAAACAATACAGAACTTTATAATAAAATGTGGCCTGCTGACTTGCATTTAATAGGTAAGGATATTGTTAGGTTCCACACTATTTACTGGCCTATTATACTTATGGCTCTTGATTTGCCTTTGCCTAAGCAGGTGTTCGGTCATCCGTGGTTATTAAGAGGCGAGGACAGCTTTGCTGAGGAAATCAAGGATAATGACGGCAAAATGAGTAAGTCAAGAGGTAATGTTATTTATGCTGATGACCTTGTAAGTTTGTTTGGAGTTGACGCCGTTAGATACTTTGTGCTTCATGAAATGCCTTTTGAAAATGATGGTATTATTTCATGGGATTTAATGATTGAAAGGACTAATTCTGACCTTGCAAATGTACTTGGAAATCTTGTAAACAGAACTGTTTCTATGACAAATAAGTATTTTGGCGGTATTGTAAGCAACACTAATGTAAGTGAAGAAGTTGACGCAGACTTAATAAAGACAGCAACAGAGTGTAAGGCTAAGGTTGAGGCTAAGATGGAAAAACTCAGAGTAGCTGATGCTATTAGTGAAATATTTACTTTGTTTAAGAGATGCAATAAATATGTCGATGAAACAGAGCCTTGGGTACTTGGCAAAGATGAGAGTAAAAAGGACAGGCTTGCAACAGTACTTTATAATCTTGTGGAAGGTATTACAATAGGTGCTTGTCTTTTAGAGCCGTTTATGCCTGAAACTACAGAAAAGATTTTGGCTCAGTTAAATGCAGAAAAGAGAAGCTTCAATGATTTAGATAAATTCGGTTTATATCCTAATGGAAATAAAGTGATTGAAAAGCCGCAGATTTTATTTGCAAGACTTGATGCTAAGGAAGTTATACCTAAGGTTAAGAAAATAATGGAAGCACAGGCAAAGGCTGATAAACCTGAAGAAAAACCAAAAACAGAAAATAAGGAAGAAGAAAAAGAGTATATTACTATTGATGATTTCTGCAAGGTAGAGATGAAAATAGGCGAAATTATGGCTTGTGAGAAAGTACCTGAATCTAATAAACTTTTAAAATCTACTGTAAAAATAGGTACAGAAACAAGGACTATACTTTCTGGTATTGCTAAGTTTTATTCTCCTGAGGAAATGGTTGGGAAGAAGGTTGTGGTGGTAACAAATCTTGCTCCAAGAAAGATGCTTAAAGGTAAGTATGTCAGCGAGGGTATGATTGTTGCTGCAGAGGACGAAAAAGGGAATGTAAAGCTTTTGACAGCTGACGGTGATATTGACAGCGGTGCAATTGTAGGTTAATAGTATATAAAAGGCTTTTGCTTTTAAGCAAGAGCCTTAGATTGTAAAAAAACTTTTTTAAGAAAAAACTGAATTTCTTAAGTAGCTATTTTTATTTAGCGTCGCAGACTTTAATCCACAGGTCGGGCTTTGCTCGACCGAGGCTGGTCATATTGCTTTGCAATATTGCTCGCCTATGCAGCCAAAGGACAGGA
>CAJKOJ010000113.1 GCA_905201505.1 uncultured Eubacteriales bacterium
TAAGCTTTAACAGTGTAAGTAACAGTCGAATAAGGAATTTGGAAATTGTGGGAGAAACAAAAGAGATAGGAGAGGGGGAAAAAAGCCCATATAACCCTTTTAATTTAGTTGGGAGCAAACCTGAAATTAAAATTTGCGGTAAAAACATTTTAAATACTAACGGCAAATTTATAAGCGGGTATTTAGATACTTTTGATACAGAAGCAATAAGCGGAATTCAAGCAGATATATACAGAACATTTTGGATAAAAGCAAATTTAAAGCAAGGGGATAAGATTACAGTATCCTCTATCAACGATTTTTACATTGTAAGAATTATTGATAATAACAATAACAAATATACTTCTAATTGTAAATTGCCATACACAATAAATATTGTAAAGGACTGTACAGAGCTGCAAATATCTTTTAGAGAGGCAACAGCGGGCAGTATATTTAAGTTTAACGCTTTAGAAGAATGTAAGTTACAGGCTGAAATGGGAGGCAAGACAACAGAGTTTGTGCCGCACACAGAACAAAATATAAAAATACTAAGCAAAAATATTTTTAATATAAATGCAGAAATTGATATGAATTCAGTTGGTACGACAACAACTGTAACGGGGAACAGAATTACTGTTACAAGTGGGACAGACAAATCTTGGTGTCAGGTAAATTTTCTTGTTAAGCTGAATAAGGGTGAAGTATATACATTATCCTGCAGCGAAGTGGCTTCAGATGATGTGATTTCTTCTAATAATGGTGTTATGTTATACAATAAAGATACTAAAGCCTATATCACACAAACCAGTAAAAAGAACAACTGGAGAGTAACCTTTACGGCACCGAGTGAAAATATATGGATAAGATTGCACGCAACAAATGAAATTGCAGCTGTACATAGTGTAACATACAGCAATATAATGCTTGAAAAAGGTGAAACGGCAACAGAATATACTTCTTATAAAGATGATTATAAACTTAATTCTGTAGGTGATGTTGCAGATACATACAATCCTCTTACAGGGGAGTACGTGCAAAGAATTGGAAAATTGATCTTAAACGGCAGTGAAAATTGGACAGATACTTATTATGATACTTTGGGCTTTTTTCAAATTAACAATGTAGCAGGGTTAACTAAAAATACAGAAAACAATATTTTGTGTGATTATTTTACGACAATGCCCTCAGGCTATAAATATCAAAATACTATTTTCAAACAGGAAAATTATAATGTTATAAGAATAAGCCCAAGTATAGACATTGCAGAGGATTTGGAAAGTTTCAAAAAGTGGCTTGCTACCAATAACGTAACAATTTTATTTGAACTTGAAAAACCCATTACAACTATAATTAATGGGGGTAATATTGCAGCGAGTATTCCAAACACAACAATGTTGTTAGAAGACAACAACAACTTAGGAAATATTAAGACAACTTTACAAACGAAAGGACAGTTATAAATATGTATGGTAAATTAGTTAATGGAGAGATTATATCAGCACCTGAGAAGATGCTGCAGTATGAATATAAGGGAAAGCATATATGTGCTATTAATCCTACTAAAGAAAATTGTATACAGGCAGGATATAAGATAGTGAAATTCGAACAACTGTCTGAAAGCAAAGGTAATGAAGTAATTTATGAAGAAACAGAAGATGAAATTATTGTAAAGCACTCATTAAAGGAGGCGGAGTAATATGGAAACAACAATTATTAATAAGGTAAATGTAGTAGGGGGTGCAATTGTGGCATTTTTAGCAGCCATATTTGGGCAGTACTGGTTTTTGTTTGCAGGACTAATGGTATTTAACGTAGTGGACTGGCTTACAGGGTGGTACTATGCTTATGTAAACGGATTGGAAAGTTCTAAGGTTGGTGCTAAGGGTATTGTAAAGAAGGTAGGTTATTGGGTTATTATAGGTATTGCATTTTACATAGCTTTAGCTTTTGGAAAACTGGGAGAACTCATTGAAGTTAATTTAGGCTTTAGTATTTATATAGGGTGGTTTGTACTTGCAAACTACCTTGTAAATGAATTAAGGAGTATTTTAGAAAACGCTTTAAAGCTTGGATGGAATGCACCTGAATTTTTAATTAAAGGATTGGAAATTGCAGACAAGGCTATTGATAAGGTTGCAGGAGATAAGGGCGAGTAATTCGTCCTTTTTAAAGGAGATGAATAAAATGAGCAGAGATATAACAATGTGTCACCCTGAGCTGCAGGAAAAAGCACAGCAATTAATTGCAGAGTGTAAAAAGCAGGGGCTTATTGTTAAGTTGGGAGAATGCTTCAGGACCGTTGCAGAGCAGGATAACTTGTATGCACAGGGTAGAACAAAGCCCGGGAACATTGTAACAAATGCAAAAGGGAGCAGTTATTCAAGTATGCACCAGTGGGGAGCAGCCTTTGATGTAATAAGAAATGACGGAAAGGGTGCGTACAATGACAATGACGGTTGGTTTAGCAAGGTAGGGAGAATAGGCAAAAGCCTTGGATTGGAATGGGGCGGAGACTGGACAAGCCCTGTAGATAAACCGCATTTTCAGCTGCCACAATGGGGTAGTACAACAACAAAGCTAAAAAAATTATATGGCAATGTAAATAATTTTAAGAAAGTTTGGAATAATTACAAAACTACGGAAATAAAGGAGAGAAAAGAAGTGAACAATGTTATGGTAAGCGAGGGTAAAGCGATTGTAAACGGCAAAGAATACAAAGTTGACAGGATTTTAAAAGACGGTATAAATTATGTAAGAGTGCAAAATTTTAACAATATGGGTTTTGTGGTCGGATATGACGAAGATACAAAGGCAGTTACAATAGATAATAAGATAGGCAGTGTTAATATAAACGGCAATGATGTTAAGGCTGTGAATATAAGAGGGTTTAGCTATGTAAGTGTTAGGGATATAGCTGAAGTGCTTGGGAAAAAAGTTAATTATGTAAATGGTAAAATTGTTGTAGAGTAAGGCTCAAAGGAGATGCGGTGATACTGCATCTTTCCTTAATTGATAACATAATGTAATAAGAGGATACTATATAATTAAGCAGAAAAATGATAAAATAGGTGTGGAAGTGCAAAAAAATCTTGAAAATCTTATAAATTATGTTATACTAAAATTGAAAGGAAGTATAAAAAAATTAAATTTAAGGGAGGAGGATGTAAGTATGTATGATGTATTAGATATATGCAGGTATATTATAAATTATAGTAACGCAAAAAATTATGGGATCTCTAACCTTAAATTACAAAAAGTATTATATTTTGTTCAGGCTTATTTTTTAACAAATAAAAAGAATGCTACTCCTTGTTTTCATGAAAAAATAGAGGCTTGGGATTTTGGACCAGTTGTTCCGGAAGCGTATCATGAATATAAACAGTATGGCAGTGGGGATATACCAACAATTGAATCATATATTAGTTATGACAAAGAAAATATTTGGGATATAGAACGTATTGCTTATAATGATAAAAATATTTGTGACGAGGATAAAGCACTAATTAATGATGTTATAGATAAATTTTCTGATTACACAGCAACAGATTTGGTTGCATTAACACACCGTCAGGACCCTTGGAGAAGTGTATATGAACCGTATCAAAATAATGAAATTGCAGTTTCCGCAATAAAGGAGTATTTTGATGGCGAATAAAGATAAATTAGATGCTTTGTTAAAAACAAATGATAATTTAAAAACATATTACAACAAAACAAATAACTATAACAAAACAAAAAGGGCAATGAAAAGCATTTGTGTTGGTTTATGCATAGAAAGTGAAAAATATAGTCCTGAAAAATCCGTTGAGCATATAAAAAGTTATTTAAGTTCAAAAAATAAACTTGAACGTATTTTATATTCAGAAATTAGTAATTATATTTATTCCCTTGATTTGGAAAAAAGGGGAATATTTGCAACCAATATTGAAAAATTATTAATACATTCTTTGGATGATAGAAATAATGTTGGTAGTGATGGAAAAAAAATTATTGTTAAAATATATGATCATTTTCAACTTGCATTGTATCAAATTGAAAATGTAAATAATATTTTTGCTAATGGAATAGAAGATACAAAAGTGAATTTAAAAAGTGAGATAAAAGGAATTGAAAAAGAATATATATCAATACTTGGAATTTTTTCTACTGTAGTATTAGCTTTTGTAGGAGGAATGACTTTTTCAAGTTCAGTATTGGAGAACATAAATGCAGTTTCTGTTTATCGTATTA
>CAJKOJ010000114.1 GCA_905201505.1 uncultured Eubacteriales bacterium
TGAATAGAATCCAGATCCAGATATGAGAAATATTTGCCAACGGCATTCTTTTCATTATCAGTCAGTTCTTCTGCGTTCAGACTTTTTTGAATCGTTTCATTAAGAATAGCTTCTGCAGTCACTTCTTTCGATTTCGTATAAAGATTATCCAGTAAAATTCCCATCTTCTCGTCTGCAAACTCGTATTTTTCTATAATATTATTTTTTAAAGTATACATACTCTTAAAATCAGTATCAATATAATCATAATATTTTGCTTCTAAATTTTCACTTTCTTCTGCCTGTTTAAGAAATAAATCTGAAAGCCAATAAGTATCACTATCCATAGTTATGCCTGAATACTCATTGCCATATATCCCCTTCCCAAACTTTTCTATTGGAAACTCTTCAAGTATAAATTTTTTTTCCTTTTCAAAATCATAAGACTTAATATTAAAACACTGACTTTCTCTGTCGACATTAAACAAATAACCCATTCTTGGTAATAACCTTCTTATATCCTTAAGTCGTATATAAATTGTATTATTTGTAAATTTTGTATACATAGATTCAACCCAATTACTCATTAAAATATTTACATCTTTATCTTCAATAGTCATAAATAGATTTATAGCAAATGAATTTTCTATATCCGGAATTTCATCAAATGAATAGTGACTAAAATATTTATACTTTGTACCTAAAAACTCAAAATCACCCAATTGTCTAGTCTCACTGTCCGGTTTCCACTAAATATTTCCTCCCATTACTTCTACAAATTCACGTAAGGAAACAAAATCACCAACTTTTGAAGAATATTCGTTTATAGTAATAGTTCTACCTGTATTCTCCCCGTTCACCATTAAATTATATTTTACTGAGTTAAGTAAATTGTCATTTTCTCCTATATTGGAGTCAATTGATGTTTTTTCCTTAATAGTCGTATCTGCTAAAATACTACTGCTTGTTAAAATAATTAAAATAAAGCATAAAAGTATAACCCCCTTTTTCCTCATATTTATTCACTCCTTTCTATATTTTCTCGAATGCTATATGCACCATAGTAATTATAATTAGTACCATTCAATTGGCTTTTCATTTGAGATATATCCACTTTCTGAATACCATTAACATTTGGATCTGGGTCATAATACTCAACTGTCATATTACCCTTGCCATCCGTTTCATAACCAATACATACCACAACATGACCTTCACAATTATAATAAGTCCCTCTGCAATAAATCTTCCTGTATTTATAGTATAAATACTTGTTCTTAAGCATCATTTCGAATTTAGTAAATTTACGATAATAATTTCCACGCCATCAGCATTGACCACAAATATATTGTGCCGTGTTATATATACCTTAATAATATCAAAACGGTATGAAATTGTCCAAATAACAAAAACAGGGTGCACATCAAGCAATCTCAACCCGAAGTGCACCCTGTTACAAAGCGAAATCTTTGACTTATTAGTTTTGTTGATTTTTTACATTATTTTATTCCTGCTTTGGATAACTATCTACATCTTTGAGAATAAGTTTATCAGATACTCCTAAATCTATTCGCTGTTGTTTAAACTGTTCAAAATTCAATCCACCATAAAGTTTTAAATCAATTGTGTCAAGTATAAAATACTGCACGGCTTTTTCATCAGGTATTTCATATGAATTATTAGGATTATCAGGATAAGCTTTTTTTAATCCAAGTTGCTTTGCTAACACGTATCTTTCATCCCAAGCAATTTGGACTACCTTAGCCTTAATTTCAGGTTTTGTTCCACCGTTTCCATCCTCAGGTACTACTGATATTTGATGACCAGATGTACGAACAAGCATATAATCTGTTCCTACAGTATAACTATAATCTTCCATTCCCGGACTAACACACCCAGATAATAGCATCATAATACCACTAATTATACCAATAAAAATCATCACCCTTTTCACAAAATCATCCCCTTACAACAAAATCTACAGTAATGTTATATGGTTTAATAGCACTCGTCTTTTGAGATATTACAGCAACGTCACTGGCGGCTGTTTCATATCAATAATAATACCTTAAATTAACTGTGATCCTGTTCTCCAAAAAGCCTTTGAAGACTTTTGTGCTTCATTGACATAATTATCTACTGTTTGAAACACCCATTTTGTACCATTCCATATATCCTTCAGGCTATCTGTCAACCAGTTATCCCTGCTTGAATCAATTCGATTTATTGTGTTGTTCCCACAGTAAATATATTAGTTACTTTATTGAATGATTTCAACAATCAAATTATCATAATCTACATTTATTTTTGCCCCCATTAGTCTGGTAACAACTTGCATAGAATAATTATTCATAATTATTTTGTTGTCAATTATTTTACAATAGTAATACGCTCCACCAGGGGGTGTCATAAGTATATTTGTTGACGTCCCCACCTCAACCAAAGAGAGTTTATCAGGTTCAAAAACATATTCTTTGTCATTACAAATCAGCAATACAGCATTTTTTTCAATATCCCACTCTACCTTTGCACCTAAGTTTTCCATTACAGTGCGGAATGGAATATATGCTCCTGAATAATGTATTTTAACATAATTTCCAGCAGTAATGTCTTTTCCGTTTATTAAAAGTTTTCCATCTTTAACACCAAATTTGTTGCAATAGTCTAAATAAGAATATAGTCTATATATATACATACAGCTGTCATCTCTCTTGACATAATCATCATATTTTTCATTAACGGTAATAAAGTAATTTTCTTGATTAACCCTTAACCATATTGTAACAGGCATATTTCTAATGTCAAGAATAATTACATCTTCAATTTTTCCTACAATGCCTTTATCGTATAAAAATTTTTTTAAACTTTCTTTATTATTAACAAAATCAATCAATGACGAATATACAGGCAGATTTCCTATCTTCATATCTCCGCCTTTTCCATAATCAACTTGAATAGGTTCTCTGTTTATTATTTCGCACTTAATTAATCCATCATAAGAATCAGTTTTTGTGAAAACAGAAATCATCGTATTATTTTCTTTTTGTTCTAATATTTCCCGTGATGGGTTTCCCAAAAACTCTTGGAAAACATCATAACCGAAAGAGTAAACCATAACACCACCACTTTCTCTTGAGTTGTTAATTGTTGCTGCAAAAGCATATAATGAAAAGACACTTACCGTAACCACTAAAATGCCAACTAAAACCATCGCCAATCGAGACTTATTCTTTTTCGTAATCATACTATTCATTCCTCCTTATTAATTTGACATATGCTATCATGGTCTTAGTATTCCCCCAAAAGTCATAGCAGGATTGGAATTGTCCCTTGGTATACCTTTCATAAAATCATCGTATGTTTGTATATTAGCATCTCCCCAAGGATTATTTGATGCAACTAAGTTTGGATGACCTGGTGCAGATGCTACACCAGTAACGACGATTAAATGTGCAGCAGAATTGGGATCCGTTGCTGGTAATCCATTTGAAAAATATGCATATACTGGACCATTGGATATAAATGCACTTAAATCATTGAAACTCCCGATGGTTTGAAAGTTGGGAACTTGATTTGTTACATCTTTGGAATTCGTAGGCCAGCCACCCCTATTCCAAACAAAGCTACCATCTGGATTTTGCCCAGTTCCATTTACCGATTCTGCAATCTCTCGTGCCCTAACAGCTGCTTGTGCTTGCGTCATTCCTCCACCTGCTTGATAATCTTCAATCATTGTCTGACAATATGCCCAACACAAATTAAAATTACCTTGTCTAAACACTTGAACATCATGTGTTGTTCCTGTTACCATTCCTTTCGAATCCAAACAACGAATATCTCCCGCTGCTGCATGGTAAAAATCCATCTTTTGCTGTGCAGCCGTGCGTTCCTCGTCCGTGGTTGCATTCTGATAAGCTTTATCCGCTTCCTGCCACTCTTTTGTATAATATTTAATATAGGTCTGTGCTTCCTGTGATAGCTTTTCATCTCCTGGTTCCCATAAGCCCATAGGATCAGTGTGATTTACAGGATTTCCACCACAATAACTATACCAGTTACTTCCGTCCCTTATTGGATCCTCTGTAGTAAATCTTCCTGTACCCGGACTATAATATCTTGCTCTTAAATAAATACTTCCTGTTTCACTATCCCAGTACTCACCACAGTATCTGAATGGGTTATTATCATTACTGTTAGGATTTATTTCA
>CAJKOJ010000115.1 GCA_905201505.1 uncultured Eubacteriales bacterium
TATAATCAGCAAAATAATTTATATGTTAAAAGAGGTACAGACGTAAGTCTATACCGCTAAAATTTTTTTACCTTTTACTTTACAACTAACAAACAAATTACTCTGCAAAATATAACTATATATTTTTAATATATCTGCATCTCGGAAAATTTGAGCAGCCATAAAATTTTTTGCCTGCATTAATGCCCTTTTTAGAAGTTCTCAAAACTAAAGGGGCACCGCATCTCGGACAATTCTCAACATTTACATTTTCCAAATTATCACTTTTATGTATAACAGTCTTATGCTCTTTTTTGATTTCTGTATTTTCATTAAAAACAAACTTATTCTGTTCATTTTCAGGTGTTATAGCTATGTGATTATTTTTAATATTTGCTATATGCTGTGCCTTTGCCTCATCACTTGTCTGTGTATATGGATATAGTCTTTTATAAATGTCATCTATTTCTTCAATACTTAATTTTCTGCTTTGTTTTTTTGAAATAGCAGCTGCTGTACTTCCTATTGTATTACGCTTAATAACATAAATATCCGGGCTTATTATATCAACTCTTTTTAGTGTACATCTTTCAGAAAATACAATAACAGAGTGAACAGGAACTTCATCACCCACAATAGTTCTCAGCCATTTTATATGTAACTTATTCTGTATTATAGGATTAAGAAAATGCTCCTTGTTAGACTTACCTCGCCCTTGAGGCAAAGTTTGTGTCCACATTTTACTTTTTTCATTTCCAAAAATCCAGCCACTGTAATTTTTGCTTTCAAAAACAAATATGCCGTCTTCATTTATCATAAGAACATCAATTTCTGTTGTTTCACCATTATCTCTTGGCAAATAGCAATTAAATAAAAACCTGCCGTTTTTGTTTTCATAATTCCTAAGCTTTATATATGTCAGGTATTCACCGTTTTTTCCTAAATCCAGTTTGGTTGACATCATTGAATTGTGTGTTATCTTGTAATATGACGTTTGTTTAAACAGATAATTATTTACAGCATATATAATGCCAAGCAACAAAACAACAAATAAAAAAATAATTGTAAACATCATCTTATCCCCCTCTTAAGCTGCAGAACAAAAAATGCTTCTGTCAAATTAATTTTCCCAGCAGCATTATAAGGTGTAAAAGAGCTGTTTATTTTCACATACATTGTTTTAAACATAAGCTATCTAGGTTGCAAAGTTACCCAAACATAGCTTTAAAACTCGTACATTTACCAGTATTCCCACTGACTGATATTTAACAGTTATATAAAGCACCTCTTGCTGAAATTAAATTTTATTGGAATGAATACATACTTATATTCTTGTATATTATAACATACACATTTAATACACAGTAATTATAATGAAAAGCTGTCCTTTATCTTCTCATATCCCTCAATACTTCCTATATCAAAACGCTTACCCGGCATTTCGTATGCGAATATATCTGCTCTTTCACAAAGCCATGATATGAAATTTCCCGGAGCATCTGTCGGACAACCTTCCTTTATACCCTTTTCAATTTCATATATATCTTCTTTCTTATATATATAAAAAGGTGGAATTGCCCAGTTACTTTCAGGGTTTTCAGGCTTTTCTGTCATCTTTACTATTTTATCATCAGAGTTTACTAAAGCCACTCCTGTTTTCCTTAACTTGTCAATACTTCCTTCAAAATACCTCATAACACAAGTACTATTTTTTTTATAAAAATAATTCACAAAGTCAACAAGAGAAAAATCAAGTAAATTATCACCTGCCAGTACCATCAAATCATCTTTTATATTCAATTTTTCTATTGCAAATGCTATATCCTTAACAGCACCAAGCCTATTGTCATTGTCTGTTGAACCGTCATCAATTACAACAACCTTATCTTTCATTGCAAATCCATTTGCCCACTCTATAAATTTATTTATAAATTTATGATTTGACACTATAACATATTTTGACACCTTTTCTGTTTTTTCTACATCCTCAATAAGCCACTCAATAATACTTTTGCCTTTAACATCAAGCAATGGCTTTGGAAAATTTTCAGTTAAAGGATACATTCTTGTAGCATATCCTGCTGCTAATATTACACAAATCATTATAATTCCACTCCGTTCGCAATTTCACAAAAATGTACAGAAAATTTCCCCTTCAGCAAAGGAAAACTTTTCAAGTATTCCTTTGTTATATATTCTTCAATATATTCCTCTTTTCCGGGTTCAATTAATGCCATACAGCACCCTTTAAATCCTGCTCCAGAAAATCTTCCTCCATATATTCCGTCTGTTTTTCTCATAATATCATATAAAGTTCTAAGTTCATCTGATCCGGCCTCATAATTATGTATAGAACTGTACCCGGATTCAAATATTAAATTTCCAAACTTTTCAAGATTGCCGTCTTTCCAAGCCTCAATACCCTTACGAACTCTGTCATTTTCATCATAAAAATGCAAAGCCCTCTTATACCAGTTTCTAGGGAGCATGTCCTTATACTCTTCAAAAATCTCCCTTGGTACATCTCTTAATCTTGAATCCTCATACTTGCCATATTCCATATTGCTATATGCCTTAAGAGCATAAGCAGTTGCCTTACACTCATCAACTCTTAAATTATAGCTGGAATTAACAAGACTTCTTTCAAGACCTGAAAAAATAATTGCTACTTTAAAAGGCTTCATTTTTTCACTTACAGGAATTAATTTATGTGTATCATCCAAAGTATCCAGATAAAGTATATGCCCTTTTCTGCAAAGTACTTCACAGCTCTGGTCTAATTTACCTACACTAATCCCTACAAATTCATTTTCAACCCATAAGGCCAATTTAATAACCTCAGACTGTTCCAGCTTAATACCATTGGCTTTAGCCAATGATATTATATATGTAATAATAACTGAAGCTGACGATGATAACCCACCAATTGGCAGACTGCCGCAAACCTTGCCCCTTATGCCTCTTGTAAGGTCATAAAACCTTGATAAAGATGCTACGGCTCCCTTTAGATAATCACCCCATTCTTGATACTTTTCAAGTTCATCGTTAATATTAAATTCAGCTTTCCCTATAAAGTGATTACTTACAACTTCAACTGAACCATCCTCAGTAGGCTCAAATTCCATTGTTATTCCTTTATTAAGGGCAAAACCTGTTACTCTTCCCCACTGATGATCTACATGTGCACCAAGGGGACATATTCTATACGGACAAAAAACCTTCATACAGTTATGTTGATATATAAAATATCAACTCCTCCTTCCAGAATCCTTATTAATATGCTTTGTATTCCACTTTGATTTACCATTGTCTGATATTTTCTTTGCTGGAACCCCTGCTATTGCAATTCCTTGTTCCTCAAATGACTAATTAACAAGAGAATTTGCCCCTATTGCAATACCATCTGCAATTCTGACACCTCCAACCAGGGTTGAACCTACACCTATAACCACATCATTACCTATTACCGGTGCTGCATCTGAAATTCCGTGTGCAACAATAGCTGTATTGATATGAATTGAAACATCTTCACATATTTGTGCGTAATTGTTAATTAATATTGAACCTAAATGCATAATTTTAAGACCCTTCCCATATTTAAGCAAATATTAATACCATATTTAATTCTCATTTTATTAAAAGCAACAAAATTTATGTAATAACGCATTCTATGTCCACAGTTATAATGATACTCTGTAATTCTTAACCTTTTTTGAAATGACCAAATTATTACAGGTTCGTATCCTATTAAATACATAATAAGAGATTTTAACCTGTTTCCCTTATAATATTTATCTCGCTCAACACTAAGCCAGTCTCTTAAGTCCCTTTTACTCTGTATTATACTCATAATAATTCATTTAATTATAACTATGTTATAGTTTTCCTTCCATAAAATGATTACTTTACACTTATGAGATGATATATGCTATTTTAACATGACAGAACAGGAAGAACAAGAAAATTATGGTGACTGTTCGCTCAGCAGAAAAACACTTGCTGTTTTGCTGTGTAAGAAAGTGATTCAGAATATGGTAAAAATATAAATTTGATATGCTGTAAAATATTGTTTCGTAAGTAAGAATTTGGTATAATATTACAAAGTGATTTTCTGATCAAAATTGTAATTGGAATTTGAAAAGGGGAAAACTAACATGAGCGAAAGAAC
>CAJKOJ010000116.1 GCA_905201505.1 uncultured Eubacteriales bacterium
ATATATCTTTCTTCAAACTCATATTCTGAAATTGGTTTTGAAAAATAATATCCCTGCAACAATTCAGGTTCATACTCTTTTACAATATCAAGTATATTTTCATTTTCAACACCTTCAATACACACTTTAATATCCGCATGCCTGCAAAGTTCAAGTATATATTCAATAATTGCCTTATCAATATGACTTTCAGTAATTGAAGCAACAAAACTATGGTCAATTTTTATCCAGCTTGGCTTCAGTTCTCTCAAAAGAGCAATTGAAGAATATCCTGTACCAAAGTCATCCAACGCCATTTGCACATCATTTGACATAAAAAACTCAAAATCAGAACTTAGCTGTTCTGTATCCATAACTTTACAGCTTTCTGTAAGTTCAATAATTAATGCGTCTGCATCAACACCGCTTCTTTCCAATTCCTTAAATACAATTGAACGAAATTCTTCTCTGTGCATCTGAACATAAGATACATTAACAGATATATGAAAATCGGGACACAACTTACGCCACTTTTTTACACACCCCAATGCAGTTCTTAATACCCATGCTCCGACTTCATTTATATCTCCAGTCTCTTCAAGCACAGGTATAAACTCATCAGGAGTTACTCTCGGCAAATCAGGTGAAGAAAATCTGAGCAAAGCCTCAGCTCCAAAGACTTTACCGCTCTTAGTATCTATCAAAGGCTGAAAATTAAGAGTAAATCCCTCAAATCCATTTTCTATAGACTTATGAAGTATTTCCTGTAAATAGAAAGAATTTAAAGACCTCTTATGTAATACCTCTGAATAAAATGCCAAAGAACCTCTTGAGGTCTTTTTTGCCTGTTCCAGTGCATATTCTGCATTTGCCCTCAGCATTTCAAACTGCTCTCCCTGATCAGGGAAAAATACGCTTCCGCATGACATTGTCAGCTGTATATTCATATTCTTTACAGCAGTAACATTTTTAAAAATATAACGTACTTGCTTATATATAAATTCAACATCCTGGACAGTGCCGTTTCTTATTATACAGGCAAATTTATCTCCGTCCATACGATAAAACACACCGCCCGGTATAGTCTGCATTTGTTTACCTATATATTCAAGTATATAATCACCAATATGATACCCATGAATATCATTAACACGTTTAAAATGGTCAATGCCAAACAAAAGCAATGCTCCTTTTTCTCCGTTTTCAAGTACCGTCTGCAATTGCTTCTCATATTCATTAAAGCTATAAAGTCCCGTAATAGGATCAAATTTTGAATAATTGCCTAAATTCATCATTGTGCCTGCAAAAAGCCCGGGACTGCCATCATCATTACGTGTCACATTACCTTTGCACTGTACCCACACATACTCTCCTTCAGCATTCCTTGCTCTGTACTCACAGCAGTGTTCAGCACTTTCACCCTTAAAAATTCTTTCCATATCTTCAAGAAAAATATGTCTGTCATCAGGATGAATATACTCGGACCATATTTTTGCTGTGTTTGTTATGTATTCCCCGGGTAAGCCAAAATATTTTACTGCTGACGGAGACCATCTTGAAAAGTCATGCTTTAAATTAGCTATATATAAATACATTTTGTCTGCCGTACGGCTAAACTGCTCAAATATTAAGGAATCAAGTTCTGTAATTTTCTCAGGCAAATAATATTCTTCTTCACAAATATTTAAAATCTGCTTATTACTCCTACAGTACTTTTTCTCAAAATCACCGACGCTCATTGGTTTTTCCAATTGAAATCCCTGAACAACGTCACAGCCCATTTCAGAAAGCACATTAAGCTGATTTTCACTCTCCACACCGCTTGCTGCACACTCCTGCCCCATTCTATGGCAAAAATCAATAATTGATTTTACAACAAGCTGTACACGGTAATTATCCTCCAGTTTGTGACTCAGGCTTCCGTCAAATTTTACTTTTTTAATACCGTCTAAAGACAGTATAAACAAAAAGTCGTTTTCTAAATTAAGATTTTTAAGCCTAAATTTTATGTTATTATTTTGAAAATCATATATAATATCGTTTAACTTCATTTTGTCAAACTCAATATCATTGCAGGATAATTCAATAATTAACTCTGATAAAGAAATGCCATATTTTTTACATATAGCAATATAATGTGACTTAAACTTTTCATCAGCTATTGTCTGCATAGAAAAATTTACAGCTATAGGTACTGTTTTAATACCTGACGCTTTCCATTCTTTTAACTGACGGCATACTGCTTCCATAATGTAAAAATCTAAATCTGCAATGCAGCCGGCTCTTTGAAGCGGAATAATAAAATCATAAGGATATATAATTTCTCCGTTATCATCTATTCTTCTCGCCAAAGCTTCCACACCTGTCAGTTCTCCTGATTTTATGTTTATCTGCGGCTGCAGATAAAATATAAACTTATTTTCTTTAATATCATTAGTAAAGGTTTTATACAGCCCCGTTCTTATTGCATCAGTATTCGTTTTCTTTCTGTAATACTCTCTCTTGCTCTTATACATATCCTGCTCAGCTTTACTCAGCATTTCATTTAAATCGCTAGCTTCTCTTTTCCATACATATCCTATTGAAGCAAGTTCATTGTTTTTTTCTTTTAATGCATATTGAAAACGTGCTACTTTTTCACTGAAAGCTGATTGAGTACAATCCCTGCATACAATAACAAATTCGTCTCCGCTTATACGAAAAACTTTATCATTTGAAAAATACTCCTTTATTGTATCTGCCATATATTTGAGCATCTTATCACCGTATTCGTGACCAAAGTTATCATTCATATATTTAAGACTGTTTAAATCAGCAAATATTACTCCTGTCTTTTTTTCAGGTGATTCCGATGCCTTACGCAAAAACTTATTATAAGCATTTCTGTTATAAAACTGTGTGAGAAAATCTGTAAAACTTAGTTTATTAAGTTCATCATTCAGCTTCCGCTTGTCCATTTCATTCCATATAAAATATATAAGATTTATTAAAAATTCACTGTTTTCCTTATTTTGCTTAGGCATATCTACTCCTATAAATCCATGTAATATACCATTATACCTTATAGGTACAGCAATAAGAGATTTCACATTTTGGTTTTTAAGCATTACGTATTCCAACTGTCTTATTGGCGTATTTGCCAATTCTTCTGTATCGTCAACAACAAATACAGATTCTCCCTTCTCAAATGTACGAATTAACGTATCAAAGGTAATTAGCGGAACATCTTTTAAATTCTCAGTATCAGATGAAACATTATCTGCACACACTCTGTATGTATTTAATGCACTACCGTTATTCCAGTCAAACTCAAACACATAACTCCTCACCCCGTCATAAAATTTAAGTATACCCATCAAAACTTGATTCATAATACCATCAAAATTATCATTTGAGTTCAGCTTCTTTACACAGGAAAGCATAATATCTTCCGCAGCATTTTCCTGTTTTTCCTTTGTAATATCCAGCACAGCACAATATACTGTTTTTTTACCCTCAATATTTTCAGCAGCAATCTGTTCATGTAAAAGCCATTTTATTTTTCCGTCCCTGGCTGCTACTCTGTATTGACTTACTTTAATTTTCCCATAGCCGTCCTCATTGATACTTTCTGTTACAAGTTCCTCAAAAACTCTTTTTCTGTCACCTTCATAAACCATATTTAAAAACTTATTATCGGTAACAGAACAAAATTCTTCTCTTCCATATCCGATTATATTTAAAAAGTCCAAATCAATAAGTGAAAAACTTCCATCTTCATCAGCTAAATATGAAAATACCCCTACAGGAAATCCTTTTATAGAAATACTATTTTTTGATATACTGTTAATGTTGTCCCTATCAGCATATTCAATCAAATTTTCAAGAATATTTTTAAGTATTCTTTCATTTATTTCACACATAAATTCACCTTCTTCTATTTCTATATTTTAATATTAACATTATGTCAAAATATAGTCAATTAAAAAAAACATATATCTACTTTAATTTTATTTTCATAAATTCATATATATCAGACAATTTATAT
>CAJKOJ010000117.1 GCA_905201505.1 uncultured Eubacteriales bacterium
TGCACACTCTGTACCTGCCCTTAAACTCCCAGAAGTCCCTGTACCCTCTGCCAACTACGTCTTGAAGAGATATTCTTTTATCATTCATTTAAATCTTCCTCAAATATTACTTTGGTCACCCCGTCAAACTCGAATTTGTCGGTAAATAACCCATACCTCTTACCCAATAATTCAGCAGCTTTTAATTTTTCTTTTTCATCGGGCTTCTTCGGCATAGTCCTCGCTTCCGAACAGCCATCACCAATTCCTTCCACAACAACTATTTCAGCTGTAGATTCTCCTCTCATTACAGCAGTCAAGTACTCCATGACCTCTTTTATGTCAGCTGTTTTTTCATTGTGAATTTTTTCAAGTTCGCTGTCAATATAATCTTTTACCTTAGCATTCCTTAATAATTTACTTGCACAAGCTGCAGCTGCTTCATTACTTTTCACACCCTTGTATACTGCCTTATATGCCCTGGTAGCATTAAGGTCAACTAAGTATTCATCTGCAAATCTTTTCTGCTTTTCCGTCATAATGCCACCTCCCGACATTCTTATTTTTATAAAACAAAAAACAGCCCCTAAATTTCAGAGCTGTTCTTGCTAATCTATTAGAAAAGGAGGGTAATCCGTAATGAATTACCTAAGTCAAAGGTTAAGTATCTAACTTAACTAATACCATTTTAACATAAAAGTAGGGGGAATTTGTCCGCAACTTTTATATTTTTTTATCAATTATGCAGAAAAACAATCGCCTTAATATATAAAACTCTGTTCTACATAACTTAGTATTGATATATTCATATCTTATTCCCTCTGTTACGCTTTTTAATATATCGTTATAATAAATACTATCAGCCTCAATAGCCGCTTGCTCTATAGCATTTATTCTTTGCTTTAATTTCTCCATTCTTATTACTATGTTGGCAGTCATATCAGCAGTATTGTGAGCTGTAGGCATATCAGATATTTCAACAGACCTTACACTGTCATAGGGCATATGTTTAATTTCTTCTTTCATTTCCCCATACTGTAAGCAAATATACTTAAGTTCCCTGTACCTGTACTTACTTAAGTTTTTAATCTTTAAGTCTTTTTTGCTCATAAATTCACCCTTACTTATCTACATATAACAATTACAATTATATAATCAACATACCCCTCGCAAAATCAAGGGGCGTATTATTTCCTTTCCTAATTTGTATTCTCATCTTCTTTAAACCCATAGGGGTTATTTTTGGGGTCAACTTCTTCTAAACCGCTGTATTTCCTTAAAGCATTCAGTATTTTATTCCACATTGCCCACTTTTCTCTTTTTGTTATGCTTTCTTTGCTCATCTAATTTTCATCCTCCTCGTTTTCTGTTATTACTAAACAACAGGCTGCCAACAAGCCTGTTAGCACAAAAGCCAATCCTAAAATTAATAATATAATTCCAATTGTCACTTTTCTTCCTCCTTTAGTTTTCCGCTTCCAAAAGTTCCTCAAATTCAATTATTTTATAATTATTGTTAATTGCCATTTTTACGCTAGCAATTAACAGCGTTCTTTTACCGTTTAATATGCTATGTACAACATAACAAGTATTTTCTTTATAATCATCCCACCTCTTATCATCTAATAAACTATGACCTGAATACCATATAGCCCCTAGCTTGTCAAGCTCATTCAACAATGCTTCAGCATTGTTGAATGTATTACAGTGTATGGCACCACGTTTAATTATTCCAAATATATTTTCTTTAAACTTCATACATACCTACACCTCAAATCCTGTTACTTCACCAATATATTCAAAAACCTCATCTTTACCTAACTTATAATGATTAGTTCTTTTAAACACCATTCTATCGCAATCATAATACTCACTCCTACCTGTCATTATTTTTCCAAGTTCATTAAAGGCTTCTCTTTTATCCTTACATATTTTTACAAAGGGTACTGTATACTCATTACCTTCTTTATCATTTATCCAAAGTGATGCAACTACTTGTCCATTTAATTTATGCGATATTCCGCAAATCATCTTCAATTTTTTCAATTGCATACTTTATATCCACCAGCCTTATAATGTTTAACTCTTTGTTTATACATATTTATTGCCCTTCCTATTTTTGAATCAACAAAATCAAGGACAATGGGATAGTGCTTATTTTCACTCTTTCTTGCAACTCTTCCTACTGCCTGTATAACAATAGCATAATCCTTAACAGGCGTAGCCAGTATAAGAGTATCAAGACTTGTTATATCCAACCCTTCCTTAGCTAAAGCATAAGTACTGTAAAGAACTTTTTCTTTTCCTTCCTTCATATCTTTTATTATTTGTTCTCTTTCATTCTTTTTAGTTTTTCCTGTAAGAATTTTACCAAAATTACAAATACTTTTTAATTCTTCAAGCTGTCCTATTCTTTCAGATAAAACAAGTACTTGTCTGCCAACAAATTTAGCAGCCGTTATTTTATTTGAAATCATAATGTTTCTTCTATGGCAGTTGCCAAGTTCCGTTACAAATTTGCTGTATATAAGAGTGCCATCTGTATCAAGGCATTTATCTATATCTTCAATACTTATATCAGTTTCAACTTTCTGTATGGATACATCAAGTACTTTATCAACTATAGCTTCATCAGGAACTTTATATTTAACCGGACCTAAATAAGCAAATATACATTTTTCTAATTTGTCAGCCCTGTGTACCGTAGCTGATAAACCGTATTTGTGTGGAGCAGCCAAACTGTTCAATACCTTACTAAACTGTGTAATTTTATTTGCCCCGCCGCACACCCTGTGACATTCATCTACTATTACAACACCAAAGAAGTATTTATAAGCAGTTAAATCCATATTGGCTAAAGTCTGTATTGTTGCAAATGTTATATCTTTAATATCAGCTTTACCTTCTGCAACAATACCTAAATGTTTATCATCTACGTATTGTTTTGCTCTCTCATAACTTTGTCTTAATAAATCTTTTGTATGTGTTATCCAAAGCACTTTTGTACAATGTTTTAATGCTAATGCCAGTCCCATTTGAGTTTTACCGCTGCCTGCTTTGCTCTGTAATATTCCATATCCTGCCTTAAACATTTCATTAACAGCAGTTTTCTGATAATCATAAAGAGAAATATCTCCTTTTATTTGAACATTGCTGTTTATAAAGTCTGTTTTAACGCTGTCACTTTTGTCTATGAATTTTTTAATTTCATCTTTATAACCAAAAGGCAGCTGAAAACCTGCTGATATGGTTTTATATAAATAAATTACCGGACTTGTATTTCCTATCCATAAACCCATTCTTTGTCTTTTTAAATATTCAGGATTAGGAATTCTTAATGTATCAACATAAGCCTTAACTTTATCAGTAGGATAATTAACAGTAATTAAATTTGATACAACTATATTCATTCTGCAATTCCTCCTCTGATATATTTTTAATTCCTTTAGCTTCCAAATCATTAATTGTTTTATAATTAACTATATAAAACGCATTGTCATTACCAAACTGTAAGGCAATATATCCATCACTGCCACACTTTTTTAGCCTGTAGAAGGCATTTCTTTGATTTTGTTCAATTCTGCTAAAATTAAATTTTTTGCCGATACAGTGTTTACATTCAATACAAAATGCTTTATTATATTTAATAGACACTATATCAAAAGGCTGTCCATTGTGGTTATCCTGTAACCTATGTACCCAATACCCTTTAGAATATAATGTATTGGCAACACGTCTTTCCATTTGATTGCCAATTCTTTTATTATTCATATAATCAATCCTTTCAAAGGGTGTTGATTAGGGTGTCATTTGGGTGTCACTTATTAACACCCTATTTATCAGCTTAAATACTTATGTTTTTAATGCAGGGTGTCAAAGGTGTCGATTTTTTCAACTCCTTTAAATACTTTTATATTTAAAAATATT
>CAJKOJ010000118.1 GCA_905201505.1 uncultured Eubacteriales bacterium
AATAATAATAGGAACAAGTATACAGTATGGGAGTGACAAGGTTTGCATAGCTTTTTAGAAGAATTAAGATTTGAAAATTGTGATGTTGACAGTGCAATGGAAAGGTGTTTGAATGATGAGGAGTTTTATTTAAGCTGTTTTAAACTGGCCGTTGCAGATTCTGCTTTTGAAAAGTTGGGTAATGCCTTGGAAAAAAATGACTTAGAAAAAGCTTTTGAATATGCTCATGGACTTAAAGGTGTAACAGGTAATATGGGAATAACTCCTTTGTATAATAAAGTTGTTGAAATAGTTGAACCCTTGAGGAATAGAAAGGAAGATATTGTCGTGCTTAAAGCTATATATAATGAAATAATGTCAATCAGAAAAAGATTTTCTGATATTTCAGATAAGTATTAATTTTAGTTTTAACAAGGCAATAGAGGGGTGAAATAAATGAAAGAAAACTATACCATATTAATTGTGGAAGATGAACCTGTTAATTTGGAAATATTGACAAGAGCACTTGAGAGAGATTATTTTGTAATTACTGCTCAAAATGGCAGGGAGGCTCTTGATTTAATAAGAAGTTCTAAATTTAAGATTTCCGCTATAATATTGGATTTAATTATGCCTGTTATGAATGGCTATGAGTTTCTTGAAGAATACAGTAAAAGCGATGATTTAAAAAAAATACCTGTTCTTGTTTCTTCCGGTGATAAAGAGGTTGAGAGTGAAACAAGATGTTTGGAACTTGGTGCAAATGATTTTATATCAAAACCTTATAATATAAGTGTAATTAAACTGCGTTTATTAAATGCAATTGAGCGAAGTCAGTTTGAATTACTTGAACAATTGAAATATGCCGTTGATTTTGATGCACTTACAGGAATTTATAATAAAGATAAGCTTTTTAGAGAAGTTAAAAATTTTTTATTACATAATAGCGATAAGCAATATGTATATATGTCTTATGATATAGATAATTTTAAAGTTTTTAATTCCTTTTTTGGTGTAGAAGAAGGTGATAAGCTTATAAAAAGTATGGCAAATCACTTAAAGCTGCTGATGAGAGAAATTCCGAATTCACTATACTCACGAAATACAGCAGATATTTTCAGTATAATTGTTGAAAATGATAAGGAAATAATAACTAAAATAATACAGGAATGTGTGAATTTTCTGACAGAATATAAGCCTGAATATCGTATTAAACCTACTTTTGGCATATATATAATTAATGACCGCAGTATTGGCGGTGCTATTATGAATGATAGGGCTAAAATAGCAGCAAGGCACTGTAAGGGAAAGTTTACTCAATACTTCAGCTATTATGATGAAAAAATCAGTGAAGAAATGGGGAATGCACAAATCCTTATTAACAGAATGGAAAAGGCATTGGATGAGGAACAGTTTGTTGTTTATTACCAGCCTAAGTATGATTTGAAAAGTAATTTACCTGCCGGAGCAGAAGCTTTGTGCAGATGGATAGACCCTGAAAACGGAATTATTTCTCCGGGAGCTTTTATTCCTGTATTTGAAAAAAACGGATTAATTTCCAAGCTTGACTATTATATGTGGGAACATGTATGCAAGCAAATACAGAACTGGATTAAAAGGGGCATAAAGCCTTTGCCTGTATCAATAAATGTATCAAGAGTTAACATATATAATCCAAAGCTTGTTGAAATTTTTTGTGAACTGACAGAAAAATATAATGTTCCAAGAGAACTGTTTAATATAGAGTTGACAGAAAGTGCATATACTGATGCTCCACAGCTTATAAACGGTGTAATGAAACAGTTTAGAGATAATGGTTTTATTACACTTATGGATGATTTTGGAAGCGGATATTCTTCGTTAAATATACTTAAAGATATACCTGTTGATGAACTGAAAATAGATATGAAGTTTATGTCTGATACAGATTTTCCAGAAAGGGGAAAATGTATACTTGCATCAATAGTAAAAATGGCAAAGTGGCTGAATATGACAGTTGTAGCAGAAGGCGTAGAGAAAGAAAAACAGGCTAATTTTCTGCGTGGAATAGGGTGCGAATATATACAGGGATATTATTTTGCAAAGCCGATGCCTGCTGAAGAGTATGAAAAGTTAATTACAACAGGTGATGCAGATGAAAGGTATATTGGAGTACAAAAAAACGATTTGTTTGCCAAAATATCAAGGGAAAGAAATATAAATATAGGAGAAGTTTTTATAAATTCTTTACATGCAAGCGGAATATATACCTACATGGGTACAATACTTGAATTGATAACAGCAAATGATGCATTTTACAATATTTTTGGTTTTGATAATGCTAAAAATAGTACAATAGATACTTTTAAATCAATAGATGAATGTTGGTATAAGGTTATTGATGACGCTCTTAAAAGAGCAATAAGAAATAAAGGTATTGAAAAATGTGAATACAAAAAGACAGATTCTAAAGGAAATCAATTATGGATTGCTCTAACAATACAGTATTTATGTGAAATTGATAGCAAATACATTGGTATGGTAAGCTTTGAAAATATCACAAAAGAAAAATTAAATGAGGCAGAAAAGTGTCTTACTAACAGCAGAACGCCTAATGTGATTGTTATTGATGATTCTGGTGTGTCAGAAAATAAATTGATTGAAGCACTTAATAATAATTGTGAGTGCTTTAGAACATATAATTGTCAAGAGGCTTCAGACATAATGACTAAAGGAAATTTTGACATAGATTTAATTATTATAGACAGTAATAATATAAATGGTGCTGAAAGTTTCCTTGATAAGAGAATTAAAGATAAAAAATTAAGTAATATACCGGTTATTATATCTGTATCCGATTTATCTGAAAATATATATAATATGATTTCAGAAAAAGATATAAGTGATTATATTTTAAAACCATATAATAATAACATTGTACAGAAAAGAGTATGGAATGTTATAAATGCAAGCAGAAAAAATAATTTATGTAAAATATAACTAATATTAACTAATAATTATTATTGACAAATAAAAATTAATATGCTATAATTTTAAATGAAATAAGAATTGAAGCATATTAAAAATATATTTTAATTAAGGAGGATTTATTATGGATTTAAAGGGAAGTAAAACAGAGGCTAATTTAATGGCGGGTTTTGCCGGTGAGTCACAGGCAACAAACAAATATACATATTATGCAAGCAAAGCCAGAAAGGACGGATATCAGCAGATTGCAGATATTTTTGAAGAAACAGCCAGAAATGAAAAGGAGCATGCAAAAATTTGGTTTAAGCTCTTACACGGCGGTGCAGTTCCCGGTACCATTGAGAATTTAAAGGATGCTGCTGAAGGCGAAAACTATGAGTGGACTGATATGTATAAGACTTTTGCTGAAGAGGCAAGAGCAGAGGGATTTGAATCTATTGCAAAACTTTTTGAAGGTGTAGCTGCAATTGAAAAGGAACATGAGGAAAGATACAAGAAGCTTTTATCAAATATTGAAGATGGTCTTGTATTCTCAAGAGATGGAGATATGATATGGCAGTGTGCTAACTGTGGTCATATTGTAATTGGTAAGAAAGCTCCTGATGTATGTCCTGTATGTTCTCATCCGCAGAGCTACTTCCAGGTTAAAGCAGAGAATTATTGATTTGCTTCAACTAAAAATGTGTGGCATCCATTTTGGATGCCACGCATTTTTTTGTCACCGAATAAAAATCCTATTGACTTTATGTGAATAGTGATTTATAATCTTAAAAAACATATAAATTAAATAGGAATTAAATGAAGGAGGAAAGGTGTTATGCGGATCTATGTAGACAATGCTGCAACCACCAGAATGAGTGATGCTGCACTGAAGGCAATGATGCCTTATCTGACGGAGGAATATGGCAATCCGTCCAGCCTGCATACGCCGGGACAAATAGCGGCGGAGCGGCT
>CAJKOJ010000119.1 GCA_905201505.1 uncultured Eubacteriales bacterium
TTATATTATAACAAAATGATTAAAATATCAAGTAATTTTAATTATATTTAATAAAAAATTTGCAGCCAGAAAAGTTAATAAGTGCTAATTATCAGTTGTATAATTTAGTATTTGGTGTTAAAATTGTTATATGCTTTTTGAAGGGAGATGTGTAAATTGATAAGTAAAAATACAGCAGAAGCTGTGCTTTTAAGTGCTGTGTCAACAGGGGCTGAATTTGCTGAAATATTTATGGAAAACAATATTAAAAACTCTATAGGTGTTATAAACGGAAAAGTTGAAAGGGCAAATTCAGGTATTGACTATGGCTGCGGAATAAGAATTATTGATAAAGACAAAGTGGTATATGTATATACTAATAAGCCTGAGAGGGAAAATTTAATAAGGCTTGCAAAAGAAGGGGCACAGGCTGTCAAGGGAGAAAGCAGTATTAAAAGTCTTGTGCTTAAAGATATAGATGTCAGTAGACTGTATGTACCTGAAATACTGCCTGAAAAAGTAAAGAAAAGTGATATAGTTAATATGCTTAGGCTTGGCAGTGAGGCGGCATATAGTTATAACAGTGTTATAACACAGACTAATTTTGGATATTTGGATTCAAAACAAAATGTATTGATTGCAAATACAGAAGGTTTGTTTGCTGAAGATGAAAGAGTAAGAACAAGAATATCAGTTTCTGCCGTAGCTTCAGAGGGAAATGAAAAGCAGACAGGATATTTTGGTCCCGGAGCATTGAAAGGTTATGAATTTTATAATAATATAAATATTGAAGATATAGCAAAAGAAGCTGCAAGGTCTGCTGTAACTATGCTTAAGGCAGAAAATTGTCCCAGCGGGAAAATGCCAGTAATTATGGACAATGGTTTTGGAGGCGTCATATTCCATGAAGCTTGCGGTCATGGTCTTGAGGCGGCAGCTATAAGCAAAAGAGCTTCGGTATTTACAGATAAAATTGGACAGAAAATTGCCTCTGACAAGTTAACGGCTATTGACGACGGTACAATACCGGGAAGCTGGGGGAGTATAAATATAGATGATGAGGGAATAAAGAGCCGTAGAAATATACTTATTGAAAACGGCATATTAAAGAATTATATGGTAGACAGATATAACGGAAAGCTGATAGGAATGGAGCCTACAGGATCATCAAGACGTGAAAGCTATAAATATGTGCCTGTATCAAGAATGACAAATACCTATATTGCACCGGGTACAGATAAAAAAGAGGAAATAATAGCAGATACAGAGTTTGGACTGTATGCAAAATATATGGGAGGCGGTTCTGTAAATCCTGCAAGCGGAGATTTTAACTTTGCTGTAAGTGAGGCTTATATTATAAGAAACGGAAAAATATGCGAGCCTGTCAGAGGTGCTACACTTATAGGAAATGGTGCAGAAGTACTCCATAATATTGACAGAATATCAGATAATATTGCTTTAGCTGAGGGTATGTGCGGAGCTTCAAGCGGGAGTGTACCTGTCTGTGTAGGGCAGCCTATGCTGAGAGTGCAGAATATAACAGTAGGAGGCAGAGGGTAATGGAAATAAATAAATTAAAGGATATTTTGTTCACCAAAGCAAAGGAAAAGGGGTTTAGTGACTGTGAAATTTATTATAGTGACAGTTCCAGTTTTAAGGTGAGTGTATATAAGGGAAAAATTGAAAAGTATCAAAACAGTCAGAGCGGTGGATATTGTTTCAGAGGTTTGTACAATGGGAAAATGGGTTATTATTTCAGTGAAAATGTTGATACAGCTGATGTAGACCTTATAATTGCAAATGCGGCTGCAAATGCGGAGATACTTTCAGGGGAAGATGAAGAATTTATATTTGAAGGCAGTGAAAAGTATGCTGATATAAAAACTTATGATGAAAAACTGGCTGAGATGACAGCTGAGGAAAAGATAAATGCTGCACTTGAAATGGAAAAAGCAGCTGCAGAGTATGATAAGAGAATAACTGTAAACAGTGCAGTTGTTGTTACATGTGAAAATTATATATACATTGCAAATACAAAGGGACTGAATTTAAATGAAAAAAGCAATTGTATAATGGCTTTAACAGAAGTTATGGCAGAGGAAAAAGGAGAAACCAAAGAAAAAGGTGAACTTTGGATGGGAAGCAGTATAAGTGAGTTTAATCCAAGGGGAATTGCTGAAAGAGCGGCAGAAAAAGTGATTTCAGCCTTAGGAGGCAAATCAGTTAAAAGCGGAGAAAAGCAGGTAATAATACAAAATGAAACTTTTGCAGATATTTTCTCTTGCTTTAGCAGCAATTTTTATGCAGAAAATGTACAAAGAGGATTTTCGCTTCTAAAAGATAAAATAGATACTAAGATTGCCTGTGACAAAATAACAATATGTGATGATCCTTTGCTTAAAGGCGGATATATTACAAGATCATTTGACAGTGAAGGTGTAGCCACTTATAGTAAAAAGGTAGTGGAGAATGGGATACTTAAAACATATCTTTATAATCTTAAATCTGCTGCTAAGGATAACACAAAATCTACAGGCAATGGGTTTAAGGCAGGATTTAAAGGAACAGTAATTACATCTGCAACTAATTTTTATATAGAAAAAGGGGATAAGAGTTTTGAAGAGCTGGCAGCTGAAGTAAATGACGGCTTATTAATAACAGATGCTGCCGGACTTCATTCTGGTGTAAATCCAATTTCAGGAGATTTTTCTGTAGCAGCTGAGGGTTTTAGAATTGAAAAAGGAAAAATAACAGTTCCTATTAATCAAATAACTATTGCAGGGAATTTCTATGAAATACTGAACAAAATAGAGTATGTTGGAAATGATTTGAAATTCAACAGCTCAGCTGTAGGTTCGCCGTCTGTATTAATAAGCGATATAAGTGTAGCAGGTCTATAAAAAAAATTAATATTGAAATGACATCTAAAAGTTAAATTTTATGGCGGAGTGGATTTTCCCACTTCGTCTTTTTATGTACAAAATAACCGACCTCAACTGCTTAGATTCTTAGCTTAGCTTTTGGGGGTCGGTTTATATTGAGGTCTTTTTTAACTAATTGATATTTATATAAACAATTTCGCTATGTGATACAGTTCTAAACGGGGTTCCCCAACCGCCCATTCCGCACGAAACGATTGCGTCCATATTTTTAAACAATTGATGTCCGTAACTTAATTCATTAAGTGAGAGCAGTTTAAGAACAATGTCGCCGGGCCATATTTGACCGTTATGTGTATGACCGCTTAACATTAAGTCAATGCCGCTTTCTGCTGCAATGGATATGTCAAGGGGCTGGTGGTCAAGTAAGACAGTGAAATTTGACATATTTGCATTTGCTAAAAGTCTGTCCAAATCGGCACGATTTCCTATTATACTATCAGAAGCTTCTTTTCTTCCTATTATACACATATTATCTGTATTTATAACGCTATCTTCTAAAACTGTAATATTATTTTTAATAAGTTCATTTTGTATAATATTCTTTGTGATTTCTGAAGTGCCTGAATATACACCGCAAAGGGCATCATGATTGCCGAATATAAAATATATGCCTTTTTTTGTTTTAATTTTGCCAAGAAGTTCAGCTGTTTTTCTCATATCGTTATAAGAGGTTGATTCGTCAAAAACATCTCCTCCTAAAAGTAAATAATCAGGGTTATCATTTGAAATATTATTAAAGTATTTTTCAAGATCGTTTGTGTTTAGAGTTGTCCCCATATGCAAATCGCTTATAAATACAATCTGCATTGGAAAATCAATTTTATTGCTTTCAAGCGAATAATTTGTAATCTGCACATTTTTCATATTATAAAAGCCGTA
>CAJKOJ010000120.1 GCA_905201505.1 uncultured Eubacteriales bacterium
ATGAAAAACTGGGTTTTCAGAAATATGGCACATTTCCAGATAACATGAAATATGCAGATGAGCATTATGCGTCTGCAGACTGGATGATGAAAAAATTATAATTGCTGAAATATATTTTAGATAGGTTAGGATGATATGGACTTGAGAGTGTTGCACTACTTTTTGACAGTGGCAAGAGAACAGAGTTTTACAAAGGCGGCTGAGGAACTGAATATAACACAGCCTGCTGTTTCACAGCACATAAAGTATATTGAAGATATGTATAATACAAGACTTTTTAATTTTGTCGGTAAAAAAATGAGTATAACAAAAGAAGGGCAAATTCTTTTGAATTCAGCAACAACAATGCTTCACGACAGCATACATTTAAGAAATACATTAAGCCGTGTTAAAGGCGACAGAGGCAGATTATCCTTTGGTGCTACTTTTACTATTGGTGAATATATTATTCCATATCACATTGAGAAAATAATTGAAAAATACGGAGATGTAGATATAAATATAAGAATTGCAAATACAAATGAACTTTTGGAAGATATAAACAGCGGAAAGGTAGATTTTGCTTTAGTTGAGGGATATTTTGAAAAAAGCGAATATGACTATATAAGTTATTCTGAAGAACCTTATATTGCTGTTGCAGGCAGAGAAATAAGTGTAAATTCAATTGAGGATTTACTTAGTGAAAAAATAATAGTAAGAGAAAAAGGTTCAGGGACAAGAGCAATACTTGAAAATATTTTATCTTCACATAATCTTAAAATAAAAGATTTTAATGGAAGAATAGAAATAAATAATATCGGAGCTATTAAAAAGCTGGTTTCAGGAAATACAGGCATATCATTTATATATAAAAAGGCTGTAGAAAAAGAACTTAATGATAAAAGCTTATATGAAATAAAAATAAAGGACTTTTGTCTTAAATACAATTTTACTTACATATGGAGGAAAAACAGTATTTATACAGATTATTATGAAGATTTATTTAAATTGTTAAGTGATAAAAGCTGAAAATTTCTGTATTAAGAAATTTAACGGGTAAGAGATAAGTACTGTTTTAATGTTGTCAACGTCAATTAATACAAGATAAAAGCGTATGTATTATGATGAGTGAAATATGATATGGTTTTTAACAGGTATATTTTAATATAAGATGTTTTATTGCTTTTAAAGTTTTTTTTTGATAAAATGAATATAATCATATAATAAGGCGGGGATAGGCTTGATAACTATAAAACAAATAGCTGAAATATGCGGGGTTTCAGAAACAACTGTCAAAAGAGTGCTTAAAAATAAAGGCGGTGTGAAAGCTGAAACTGAGGCTAAAATAAAAATGGCTGTTGAAAAGCTAAGATACAGCAAAGAAAATGACAGTGAAATTGTAATAAGAAGCAAATTGAAAATAGGCGTTATACTTATAAGCAAAGGAAATCCTTTCTTTGATGATGTTATAGAAGGAATAAGAGCTGCAAGCAATGAAATAGCGGATTATGGCGTTGAAGTTGTCGTAAGGACTATGAAAGGATATAATATTGAAAATCAGTTGTCAATGATTGACAGATTTAAAAATGAATGCGATCTTCTAATATTAAACCCAATTGATCATATTGATATAATTGAAAAAATAAATGAGCTTGACAATATGGGAATTCCGGTTGTAACAGTAAATACTGATGTTAATAACAGTAAGCGTATGTGTCACATAGGTAATGATTATTATAAAAGCGGAAAGACAGCAGGCGGTATGCTTGGCCTTATAAGCTGCGGAAAAGGCAGAGTGGGAATTGTAACAGGGTCTAAAAAAATACTTGGTCATAATCAGCGTGTTGAAGGCTTTAAAGAGGTTATATTAAAAAAGTATAAGTATATAGAAATTGCCGGTATAGTTGAAAATGATGATGATGAAATATTAAGTTATGACAACACAAGTTCTATGCTTGAAGAAAATCCTGACATAAATATGCTTTATATAGCGGCAGGCGGTGTATACGGTGCCTGCTGTGCTGTAAAGAAATATTGTAAAAACAGAGAAATTTCTATAGTGTGTTTTGATGATACACCTATTGTGTGTGATTTAATGGAGAAAGGCATAATAAAAGCAGCCATTTGTCAGCAGCCATTCAGGCAGGGGTATCAGGCTGTAAAGATAGGTTTTACATATCTTGTAAGCGGTGAAAAACCTTTAGATGAAGTTATATATGTAAGTAATGATATAAAAATTGAAGAAAATTTGTATTAAAAATTCCCTGAATGTTAAATAATTTAATGTTCAGGGAATTTTTTTAAATATATTTTTCTGTTATACGACGGCATATATAAATTTTGACAGCAATTGAAAGTTCTTCGTAGTCAGATTGATTTTTAAAATCGAGATTTGTAATTTGTTTTATTTTATCAAGTCTGTTCCTGATAGTGTTTTCATGCTGCTGTGTCATAAGAGACAAATTGTGTATGCTGCCGCCGCACTTAACAAAGTCTATAAGAGTGTTAATAAGCCCGCTGTTGTTAAGATAATCATGATTTTCTATGGCTGAAATAATGCTGCTGCTGTAATTTGTAAAAAGCTGTGAATGACAATGAGGCATTATGAGTTTATAAATACCAAGTTCTGAATAACGAGTATATGTTTTGCAGATATATGAAGCATAAGCCGCAGCAAACATACTTTCTTGCATAGCAGATTTCATTTCCTTTATACTATTATGTGTATTGCCTAATCCCCAAACGCAATTTTCATAATTTTCAGTATTTTTAGGTTCAAATACTTTTTTTATTTTATCTATGGTATAGGTACTGTTAATTGAATTAAAACTTAAAATAATAAGGGCACCGTTTTTGTATTTATAATTAACATATTCAGCTTCGCCTAAGTTCGCCTGAGAAAGCTCAGAGTTAAGTTTTATGTTAAAATCCAGTGTGTTAATATGACTGTCAAAGCTAAAATAAATGCAGGTGTAAAGTTCTTTAACAGCAGGATAAAGCTTTTGAACTTTTTCTATATCTGTATTTACAGAATTAAGTATTTCATCTATAATCTTTTCAAAATAAGGTGTACTTTTGAACTGATGTATATTGTTATTAATATGTAAAATTATATTTTCAAGCCTTAAAGTTGAGTTTTTTAACAAAAATATAGGGAAGTTTTTTGAATTTGCAATTTTTATTATCATATCATTTATAGGTATTTTATAAATATTATTTATAACCAAGCCGCAGACATTTCTTTCTGTCAATTTTTTTAATGCGTCCAGTATAAGAAATTCGTTATCTTTGGCATATAGAAAAGAGGTAAATATAAGCTGGCCGGGCATAAAAAAGTTTTCCGGATGAGATATATTAAGTTCCGGGTCAAACTGATAATCAAGAACTGCACAGTCAGTAATTACACGGTTAAGTCCGTTTTTTCCTGCTATAAGTTTAATATCCTTAAAATTGTCTTTTAAAAGTAAATCTTTTAATGTAATGTCCATATTTTCACCTCCATATAAACAGTATAATATAAGAAATTTTAAAAAGCACCAAATGAGAAGAACTCTGCTTCTTCTGCAATCTCATCAGCAAGAAGTGCCGCT
>CAJKOJ010000121.1 GCA_905201505.1 uncultured Eubacteriales bacterium
TAAATATAGTAAGTATAAATTGTTTTCTGATAGTAATTTTATGTGTTTAAAATGCAATAAATATAATTAAAATTAGAAAGGAGTTTTTTAGGTATTGCAGGGCATAATTTTACAGAAGAAAATATTAATATATAACGAGGAGTAACACAAATAAAAACTACAAAGGAAGAAGGGAATGGTAATATTTGAAAAGGTATATTAGTTTTATAATGGTAATGTCAATTTTCTTAAGCAGTACAATAAATTATAATGTGTTTGGAGAAGAAAATGGCAAAAGAGTTGAGACAGCATATACAGATGTTGATGAAAACTCACCTTATTATAATCCTAAGTACGGGGAGTATTTAAATGAGATAAAGGACTTGCCTGAGGAAGAGTATAATAAACAGATACTTAAAGCTCCGCCGAAATATATTTATAATGAAACAGAAAATGCAAATCAAAATGAAAGAAAAGTGTCTGCATTTTCTGCTTATGGTTTGTCATCATACAATAGTATGACAGACTGGGAATTGAAAAATGAGGATCAAGGAAATCCATATATAGCTGACAGCGGATGGGCGTTCGGAGCAAATGATGCCTTGGAAGCATATATTAAAGAAAATAAACTTGCAGATGATTGTGAATTTTCTGAACAGCATTTGAGATTTGCTGTAAGTAAGGATAACTTGTCTTCTGAATACAGTAATTATGGTGTATACGGCGGTGGTACGGCAACCGGCGTTTTTGATGATGCAGCAGCGTATTGGACAAGAGCAGATTTAAACGGACCTGTCGCAGAGGAGACATTAGGTTATAATGTCAATACTGTTGAAAATACAGATACTTTGTTAAAGTGTAAAAAAGAAAAATTTAATGTAACTGATACTGTTAATATAAGTCCAATTAGTTGGAATGCTGATGTAAATACTATAAATTCAAGGGTTAATTTAATTAAAAGCCTTGTTATGGAGTATGGAGCTTTATATATAGCTTATGATCATTATGACGGTGCATTCGATAAAAATTTTGAGTGTTACAATAACAATGGAAGCTATGAAATATCAGATGGAAAAGAATGTGCCAACGGAGTAGTTATAGTTGGCTGGGATGATAATTACAGTGCCAGTAATTTTGGCGAAAGCAAGCCATCAATGAATGGTGCCTTTTTAGTGAAGGCTAACAGGTTTGTAGATACTGGTGAATATACAAATCCAAAATTGTTTGGCACATATTATTTATCTTATAATATGACACCATATTTTTATGACTATGGTGCTGTGTCCGGAGTAAAGTATAATGTTACAAATAAATATACATACGAATACGATAAGAGACGTCATAAAGGTGTTTCTTACAGCTGCAGTACAAGTGCAGGCAATGTGTATGCAAACAAATATACTAATAATACAGGTCAAAAGCAGATTATAAAATCAATAACAACATATTGTGAAGTTCCGGGCTCAAGTTTTAAGGTTTACATAAGTAAAGACGGAACAATGGGAAATTTGCAGGAAGTAAAGCTACTTGATCAGGATAAAGGAGACTGCTATTATTCACAGTATATGGGGTATATGACGCTTGAACTTGATGAGGAAGTGATTGTTGACGGTGATTTTGTTGTTGCGATTGAAGTGACAAACAGTAAGGGAATTAAAGAATCTATACCACAGGAAGTATCACCAATTGTAAATACTTCCATAAAGAACAGATGCTTTGCAGCCTCAAGTATTGCATCGATTAAAGGCGGTACATACGTTGACTGCGGAAGTAACAACAATATAATTAAGGTGCATATTGATGAGCCTGACAGGGAATGGAATTTTAATGATGAGAAATTTGACCCTGTAAGCGGCAATTTGGTTACTCAGGAAACAACAATTGACGGCTTGACATTTTATCCTGGTATTGGTGTGTCACGAGATAAATTTGATACAACAGATACAGTAATAAAAGGTGTAAGGTTTAAAAGCTATATACAGATGGACAGAAATACGGACTATAAAAAGAGAGCTCTTTCATTTTACCTGAACGGACCAAGTGATATATATGTAGCCGCACGATCAAATTCACCGGCAGAAAACAGAAGGCTTGCTCTATATGTTGAATCGACAGGCATAACTGAATACAAGGTTGTGACAGAAAAAAACGGATATCATATAAAGTACAGAGGTGAAGCGGGGAAAGCATATCTGTATTCGGCAGACAGCAATATAAGAATTTATGCTTTGGCAGTTAATGATTACAGACCTAATAAATATAATTATTTAGATGAAGAGAGAGTGTGGGATTTTTCAGACACTACTCAGTATGGAACAATAACAGAAAATAGAAATATAGATGGTCTTAATATATATGCAACACCAGAAAAAACAATGTCAATAACATATAATGGTGTAATTACACCTGAAGGGTACCAGTATTACAATGCACTATGTTTTGAAGGGTCGGGAAGCAATGACTACAGAAGTGTTTCATTTAATGCTGAACCTAATTCATATATTTATATTGCAGCAAAAATTCCCACTGCCGGCGAAACAAGACAGCTTATAGTCACAAACAAATATTGCTGTGACCTTGAAAGCGATATGGAAAGTTCATATATTGATGTGGACAGCAATACAAGAGTATACAGAATTATTTATACAGGTGTAGGTGAAGAAATATTTATCCGTTCAGCTGACAAGCAGATAAGAGTATATCAAATTGCTGTGGCTAAAATGTCTGAGAAAATAATTGACGATACGTATTATTCATTTGAAAATCAGACAGTTGGCACAAGTATAACTTCTTTTTCAGCAGATGAATTTTATGTATCCTCTACATATATCCCTGCTACAATAGTGTCAGAACCTGGAAATGGGTATACAAAGGCAATAAGTTTGTATACAGAAAACTTTAAAAAAGCAGGAAAAATTTATTTTCCTATTACTGACTGCAGAGGTATAGATAATAACAGAAGAAGTCATAAAATAAAAATTGTTGCAAAGGGCAATGGGACAAAACTTAATATTGGAAATAAATACGGATATGTATACAAATCTTTTGACTTGACAGACAGTGTTCAGGAATATACTTATGAATATACAGACGGAGCAGAAATCTTGTATTTGTTTGGGTATAATTCGACGTCAAATCTAAAGATATACAGTGTTTCAACATCTGATATTAACTATGACCATGCTTCAGGAGAAAATTCTGTAAATTTAAGTGTAAAAAAGGGAGAAGAATATAAATATCATTTTACATGTGAAAATATTCCTGCATTGGATATATATTATTATAATATTTATTATAATACCTCTTTGCTGGAAATAGAGAGTATCACTTTCCATGAGGATATTGCAGGCAGTATAGATGAAGATGATATTATTTACAAAAACGGAGGGGCGAGTTTTGTTCTGGACAACTGTAAAAACAGAGACTGGACAGGAACAATAGCAACGGTTACTTTCAAGGGAATTGCAGATGGTAATACATATATAAGTTTCTCAACAGACAGGAGGTATAACTGAAAATGGAGAAGGGGATAAAGGGATATATAAG
>CAJKOJ010000122.1 GCA_905201505.1 uncultured Eubacteriales bacterium
GTTCTTCCTGCACTGTCATTAGGCACCTTTCCAAGGTATCTGGTGTTAAATATAGTTGCAATGTCCATAGCAATTTGGTCACAAACTCTTATTGTCTGATTCTCCTTAAATACTTCTCCCTTGTCCTCTGTAACGGTTACAAGACTGTTTATATCCATAAGCACCCTTATTTCATCGCCTACACGGTGGAGAGTAAAATAACCCTTATTTATAAACTCCTCAAGCTCAGTCTGCGAATATTTTCCCACATCATATAACAAGCTGTCGTATTCATACTTTTCACCGTCATACAACTTATTTGTCAGGCTTTTATTTATTTCACAGCCTGCCAAAGCACCGCATACCCAAGGCTCTAAATCACTGTCAATACCGATATTAACACAACCCTCATAGTCAGCCTTATCAAGGTCATACGTAACACACTGGAACTTCTTGCCGACTTCATCTCTCATTCTCTTAGTCCACTCTACAACAAGCTCCTCATCTATACCACAAGTAGTAATTGCATTAAAATTGTAACTTTCAAGTCCTGAAAGAAAATTCTGCACTTCTGTACCTGTAATAGTACCGTCCTTCCCTCCTGTTAAGGCTGTACCTGCTGTATTGTTCATTACTCCGGATTCACCGACTGTAATATTAAATGTAACATAGTCATCTTCAATATCGTTTAAGTTCGAACCGTCATTAGTAACCACATACTTACTTACAAGGGTTGTATCCAAATAAACGGATACGTCTTTAAGCCCTGCTTCATCAACGTTGTTTTCTACAACAATTTTAAGGCTATTTCCTCTTGTTCCGTAGTACTTAGCTGTACAATACTCGTTTTTTGCCCTTACAGCTCCGTTTGTATTTAACCCTGCAAATATTAATGTCTTACCGTTCTTAAAGAAATCTCTTACCCACGCAAGTTTTTCAGCTCCGTACTCGTAGCCGAATATGCTTAAAGAATTTTTTTGGAAATCTTCCTTTGTCACTGTATGTATTGCACCGTCACACCAATCAATGGGTACGCCTATGGCACCTGTACCTCTTTCACCAAATATATTGCTTCCGTTAGACACTGATACAAAGTTAATATATGCACCCGGCAAAACCTTGTTCTGTGTTACAAATGTACCTCCGCCTAAAGCCAAATCACTTCACACTCCTTTTATATTCTTTTGTCAGGAAAGCATTCACTAAAGCTTCACATTCTGCAATTGTGTATCTCTCATTTTCTTTTAAGACAACACTTACAATATCCTTATTCTTTGCAAACTTCTTACTGTTTTTTAGCTGTTCCTTTGTAAATACAGGCTCTGTTTCTATTGCTCCTGTCAAAGCCGCAGCAATAACAGAAACGAATTCACTTTTGAGCTTGCAGTCAGATGTATCGATTCCCTTTTCCTCTGCCAAAGCTGTAAGCTCCGCAATAGTCATTTCATTTAAATCCATTTATATTAGTCCTTTCTTTTAATACTTCCATTTTTTCCTCATCCTCATTTTTCCAATAGAAATACTCATATCTTACGTTAAAAATTACTCCGCCTTCTGTGTTTTCAACAGTTCTTTCAAGCCCTCTCAGAATAATATTTCCCTCAATGTCAATTTCCTCTGTTGCATCATACAACTTTGGTAGTATTTCATTTACATTAGCATTTGTATTGCTGTCATTCTCTGGCTTAGGAGGTATATATTCTATAATAATATCTGTGCTTAGCCTATATCTTTTTCCTCTGTAAAGCTCATCTCTGTATCCTTTACTGTAAACAAAAAAACAAGGCTGCTTAAGTCCCTGTTCCACATTTTCAGTATATATTGTGTATTTTTTACTATCTTTAAAATTGACTTTTAAAGCCCTTGCCAAAGCCTCAATAACATTATTTATCATTTATCACTTCATCACCTCATTAAGCCACTGATTTACCTTTTTTTCTACAAAAGGCTGAGCTTGTTTTTGCAACTCTTCACAACTTATTTTAAGCATATGCTTTCCAGGTACCCAGCTCCTTTTAAGTTTTTTGCCAAACTTGCCTGTTTTATTGTCATATATGTGCGGTACAAACCTTCCGGGAGTTTGCTTGTGTCCGTTTTCAACGTATGTTGCATAAAATACATTGTTAAAAACATTAATAGCATAAGTATCACCAAACATAAGTATTTTGTTATCAACAGTCCATCCACGCCTTAAAGTGCCTCCCGTTATCTTCGTAGCTGTAAATTTTACTTTGCCTTTATTTTTACCGCTTTTGTTTTTAATGTATCTTGCTTTACCCGTTTTGCCTGTGTTAGCTTCATAGTACCTTGAAAACTGCACATAGTAATTACCATCACCAACGGGTGTACGTTTTACAACCATTTTTAATAATTCTGCTGCAAGCCTCTTAGCTATACTGCTTATGACATCATCTCTTGTCGCCCCTATGGTTTCTATTGCCTTTTCAAGTTTTCTTAATTCCTGAAACTCAACACCCATTACGCATACACATCCTTATCAACAAGTACAATTTCCTGATGAGCCGTATACTCCGCAGGTGTACCTGATGATATATAATGCTTAACAGTACCGTTTTTAGAAGTAACAATGATAATTTCACTTCCGGGCTTAACTTTAATATCACAAGATATAAACAACTTAATCTGCTGTGATATATTGTCGGTGGTATTTGTCTGTACACCCGAGTTATCACTGCTGTATGAAATTCTACAAGGAACATTTTCGGCTACAACTGTTTTTACAGTAGCGGTAACACCATTTTTATCAACATTATTAACATAATTAATAATATTACATCTGCTGGTAAATAGCTTTTGTATAGTTTTACTGAGCCTATCTTTAAGCACTCTACCACCTCACCTTTCTAAAGGCAATTAAGTCTTTATCTCTCTTGCACAATTTATCAAGCAAGGCATTATACTTAGCTGCTGCACTGTTTACACTGTCAGAATTATATGTAACACTTACATCACCCTCTGTAATACTTTTAATACTGTCACTTTCAAAGTCAATATTTTTACATACATTAATACCTATGCTGTGTTTAGTTTTAAGCATTGTACCTGCTGCCATATCCACAGCCACATAGTAAAGCTCATCAGGTATTTCAGAAATATTGCAAAAGTTCTTTATATACTGCTCTGTGCCGTTTATAACATATTCGAGGGCAACATTGTCACCCTCGTCTATGTTATAGCCCAGTGCCTGCAATCTTAGAATTACATCATCCTTTTTTATAAACATCAGGCATCATCCTTACTCTGCTTATCTTTAGTTTCTTTATTCTCTTTAATTTCTTCAACACCATAGCCCACTTTTTTAAGTCTGTCAGCTATTGCTTTGTCATTAATTGCGGCAGTATTGTCTTTGTCGAATTCAACAATAATTCTGCCTTCAATTAATCCAAATATCTTTTTAAGACCGTTAGGTTTATTGGTAATCTTATATATCACATTACCGCCTCCCTTTAAGCCTTAGAAATAATTCTTGCAATAGGAATAGCCTTATGATTAATGTACTT
>CAJKOJ010000123.1 GCA_905201505.1 uncultured Eubacteriales bacterium
TTGAAAAGTCATACGAATATGACGCTTTTGGCAATGAAATAAATCCTAACAGTAACGATAATAACCCATTCAGATACTGCGGTGAGTACCGGGGTAATGAAACAGGAAGTATTTATTTAAGAGCAAGATACTATAGTCCGGGTACAGGAAGATTTACTACAGAGGATCCTATAAGGGGTGGAAGTAACTGGTATAGTTATTGTGGTGGAAATCCTGTTGCGTTTTGGGATCCAAGCGGATTGAAAACAATATATCCAGAAAAAACTCCAGAAAAATCACCGGAAGAAATAGATGATATATATTCTATTAGATTTATGGCTGAAAACATAGCACAAGAGTTAGGGTGTGGCGTGGATATTACAGTTAATAATGAAAAACAAAAAGTTGATATAGTCATTGGTACAGGAGTTTGTGATAAAAAGGTACATTTTATTTTGATGGAACTGCTGAAATAAACGGCAAAAAAAGTACACAGAAAATGGCACTTAATGATGCTGGAACTATTAAAACATCGTATATAAATTTTCTTGATGTTATGGGAATTAAAAATGAAGCCCAAATGGTTATTAAAACGTCAACGGGTAGAGTTAATTACTTAGTAAAAACATCAACTAGTATTGGTATGGGAATTATAGTTTCATATATGTTTCCTGGAGCAGGTATGATAGCAAATTTGGTAATAGATAAGGGTGTATCATATTTAGTTGATAAGGCTATTCCTGTAGAGGGTAATGATTTATATATTACTATTGTTGATGAAGTTTACGATAAAGAAACTGGACGCTATGATATTTTTTCTTTAGAAGACGATTATGCAAAAGGTGAATATTTCAATTCCGTAATATATTATAGAAATAGAATAGCTATAGTAAAGGACAATTATTCGCCGAAAACAAGTATATTTGATAATTCTATTTATTAGGTGGAGGTGTATTATGAAAGTATTATGTAAAAATTGTGGAAAAGAGATAATATTTAAATATAGATTATTTAGATATAATGGGAGTTTTAGATGTAAATACTGTGGTAGAAAATATACAATTGATGATACTAACTTTAATATTCATGAAAGAGCAATGAAAAGCATACCTTTTTGTTTGGCTGGAGGAGCGATAGGTGTAGGCATGACAGGTAAAATATTTACATCGTGGATAGAAATAATTGTTATATTAATAATTTTAAGTTTAATTAATGATTATATTCAATATAAGTTTTTTGTGAAATGTATTGAAAAATATGGACTAAAAGATTAACTTTAAATAAAAAAAGGTATTAAAAATTTATAGAAAGTACTTTTTCATTTTTTTATTTAGTTATTTTGATTCACATATTATTTTAGAGTAAGGCAGGAATTTGAATCTTGCCTTACTAGTACAAAAATATAAAAATTAAAATGGCAAGAGAATAAAGTATTAGTATAACAAGGCAGGATATGACGCTTTTGGCAATGAAATAAATCCTAACAGTAATGATAATAACCCATTCAGATACTGTGGTGAGTACCGGGATAGCGAAACAGGAAGTATTTATTTAAGAGTAAGATACTATAGTCCAGGTACAGGGAGATTACTACAGAGGATCTTCATTGGACAGTGAATAACATAATTTATGATGATTATCCTGATGAAGATAACCCTGTGCCATATTTTACTGCTATTAAACAAAGTAGTAATTTATATGTCTATGAAATGAATAATCCAATAAGATATTTTGATTCAAGTGGATTGGTTGCATACGGTCATTTTAGTTCACCAGATGAGGCGGCGAAAGATTGGGCATTTAATTATTATGGTGCAAGTGACTATGTAGCATTTGAGTGTGCATCAATAATTTATATGGACTGGGATGAGAATGGTAATATATTCTATTCGTACACTTATGGAGTATGGGGAGAAGCTCATAGTGTTTCCCCGGGGAATGCAATGAAATTTGTACCGGATAGTGCAGTAGCATTTTCTGTAATTCATTCGCATCCAAACAGTCCTGACTTTTCTCCGGCAGATATGAATTATGCTACAAGTCGTTGTTGGTCAATATATGTAGTTACAAAAGCTTCTAGTGGGGTCGATGTTAAGAAGTGGGCTGATACACGTCAAGGGTACAAAGAGACAACAATTGTTACAAATCAAGCAATTGCACAGTTGTCAAATGAGAGGAAACAAGATTTGAGGAACAAATTCCAAGCAAAATGGAATGCACATGTTAAAAACGGGTGTCCACAAGGATTCGGTTGTGAGCATAAAAAATGGCCACGAAATTGAAAGGGGAGATAAACATGAAAATGAATCTTATAATTCTTTTACTACTTTGCGCTTCTATTGCATCAACAAGCGGCTGTGATAATACTAATGTTGATACAATTCAAGGAGATGTTGATATGTCTGTTAATACTAGTGGCGAATTTAAGGGTGTCGTATCAAATTTGAAATTTGATTTAGACAGTCAAGTTGGCGTTCCTACTAAAGAATTTATTGTAGATGAAAAGTTGGCATTAGAAATAGGCAATGCTGTAATTAAATATGTTTATAATGAAGATATACTTAAACAGACAGAGCTTGTTGTATATGAACTAGAGAGTAAAGATATTTTTATTGTAAGCAGGATTCCTAAAGGAGAGGAAACATTAGGCGGTGATTATAATGTTGCCATCAGCAAAAAAGATGGTGCAATTATAAAAATTTGGGCAGGAGAATAATTAGATTAATCATTAACAAAAGGGCTAATGTTTAAATATGCAGTTACAACTAAGTCAAAGGTTTTTACTAACAATCACAGTGCACTTTGGACCATAATGTCCCGAAGTGCACTGTGGTTTTCATTCCTAAAAGTGTTTTTTGCTTATTGATTCTACTCCTATCTACTCATGGACTTTTGGGAGAAGAAGGAAGAGGATATATCGCTTTAGGATATAATTATATACCTGGAGATAACAAAGAGTTAAATATATATGCTTCTGATATTAAAGATAAAATTTATGCTACAGCATTTGACAATCCCTATTGTTGGTTTGGTTCATGTAATTTAGGAAATAATACAACAGATAGTTTTGCTCAAACATGGGTAAATAAATTTGGTGGAATTACATATGCATTTAATGGCAAATCGTATTATGGATATATGAATTCTGGAGAAACGAAAGAGCAAAGAAGCATTAGAAAAATATGGGGATTTAGGTTTGACGGAAGTAATAATTACCCTGTACCTGGGGATGATGCCACCGCACATGAATTTTATAGGAAAGGTTAGTTATATATGAATATAATAAAGAAGATTAATAAAAAATATATAGTATTGTTATTTGTTATTTTATTTTTACTATATGCAATATCTCCAGCAACTATTGCCGTAAAAGAGGA
>CAJKOJ010000124.1 GCA_905201505.1 uncultured Eubacteriales bacterium
GCGCCAGTGTTCATGCGCCGATTGATAAGGTGGAGCAAGCTTTTAATGAGGATGACAGCATTGCTTTCCTCAGATATTCAGAAGATGGTTTTGACGTTGTGCCGAAGGGGATTAATAAAAGTGTCGGCTTAAAGGATCTGATGGATTATCTGCATTTAAGTCATGATGAGGTTGCCTGTATCGGTGATAATTATAATGATTTATCTATGATAAAAAAAGCTGGAATTGGTATATGTTGTTTTAATGGAGAAAATGAAGTTAAAAAGTATGCTGATTACATTACAGTGAATGATAATAATAAAGGTGCTGTAGCGGAGGTAATTAAAAAATTTATAATATAACTAGAATTTTTGTTTTTTTATAAAATTAGACTTGCATTTGTATGAAAATATGTTATAATATATAAAATATAAGGATAGTTTATGAGTGCCTTTGAAAAAGACTAAGTTGAAGGATATATTAAGAGAGTTATCGGTTGGTGTGAGATAATTATTGAATTCATCGTTCCATCTTTTGAGCTTTATAAGCAGGTATTTTGATGAAAATCAAAAGGGTGGCCCTTTACAGCTATAAGAGTGGTAATATTTATATTACAATTTGGGTGGCAACACGGTTTATTCGTCCCATACGTTTATTCGTATGGGATTTTTATATTTTAATTTATTTTTAAATGGAGGAAGAAAAATGATTGATATTAAGTTTTTAAGAGAAAATCCTGACGTAGTTAAGGAAAACATTAAAAAGAAATTTCAAGATAATAAAATTGAATTAGTTGATAAAGTTATTGATTTTGACAAACAAGCAAGGGCTGCACAGCAAGAGGCAGATGGTTTAAGAGCAGAAAGAAAAAAGCTTTCTAAGCAGATAGGTGCTTATATGGCACAAGGTAAAAAGGATGAAGCTGAAAAAATAAAATTAGAAGTAAATGAACAGGGGGAAAAACTTGCCGTTTTAGAGGAAAAAGAACAAGAGTTACAAAGGAAAATTACTGAAATTATGATGGTAATTCCTAATATAATTGATCAAAGTGTACCTATAGGTAGGGATGACAGCGAAAATGTAGAAGTAGAAAGATATGGTGATCCAGTAGTACCTGATTTTGAAATTCCTTATCATACTGAAATTATGGAAAAGTTAAATGGAATTGATCTTGATGCCGCAAGAAAAGTTGCCGGAAATGGATTTTATTATTTAATGGGCGATGTAGCTAGATTACATTCTGCTGTTACTGCTTATGCGAGAGATTTTATGATTGATAGAGGTTTTACTTATTGTATACCTCCATATATGATAAGAAGTAATGTTGTAACAGGTGTTATGTCATTTGCAGAAATGGATTCTATGATGTATAAAATAGAAGGAGAAGATTTATTTTTAATAGGAACCAGTGAACATTCAATGATAGGAAAGTTTATTGATACTATTTTAAAAGATGAAGATTTACCTCAAACATTAACAAGTTTTTCTCCTTGTTTTAGAAAAGAGAAGGGTGCTCATGGTATAGAGGAAAGAGGAGTATATAGAATTCATCAGTTTGAAAAACAAGAAATGATTGTTATATGTCAGCCTGAAGAAAGCTCTATGTGGTTTAATAAATTATGGCAAAATACAGTTGACTTTTTTAGAACGCTTGATGTTCCTGTAAGAACACTTGAATGTTGCTCCGGTGATTTAGCTGATTTAAAAGTTAAATCTATAGATGTTGAAGCATGGTCACCAAGACAAAAAAAGTATTTTGAAGTTGGAAGCTGTTCAAATTTAGGAGATGCTCAGGCAAGAAGATTAAAAATAAGAATACATGGAGAAAAAGGTAAATATTTTGCTCATACTCTTAATAATACATGTGTTGCACCTCCTAGAATGTTAATAGCTTTTCTTGAAAATAATTTAAATGTAGATGGATCTGTTAATATACCTAAAGCATTACAACCATATATGGGGGGTAAAACAATAATTACACCTGCTAAATAGTTAATAATGAGGTTAAAAATATGGATAAAATGAATGAAATTATTGAAAAAATTAATCATTTAGCACATAAAGCTAAAACCATTGGATTAACTAAAGATGAAGAAATTGAAAGAACAAAATTAAGACAAGAATATATAGAATTGTTTAAAGAAGGTTTTAAAAAAAATTATTTAGAAAATTTATATACAATTGATGAGAATGGCAATAAGGTTAAAGTAAAAAAAGTTAAATAGGAGGATATTTTGAATTTAGATAAAAATAACATTAAAAAAATTTTGTTAATAATAGTGTTTGCAGTAGCAGTTTTTACTGCATTTCAAAATATATCTGTTATTATATATTATTTAAGTATTTTGTTAAGTATTTCTGTGCCATTTTTTATAGGAGGAGCAATAGCATTTGTATTAAATGTACCTATGAAAGCAATAGAAAACTCTATATTTTACAACAAAAAAATTAAAAAAAGTAGTATTTTAACATCAGTATCAAGACCTATTAGTCTTATAATATCGATAATTTTAGTTATTGTTGTAATAGCAGCAGTTATTAATATTGTTGTTCCTCAGCTTGCAAATACGTTATATAGTATAGGAAATAATATATATGATTTTATACCGAAAGCTGTAGATTTTTTTAAATCAGTTGTAAAAAGTGAAGAAGCTGCAAGTTATATAGAACAATTTAAGAATATGGATTGGCAGACTGTTTTTAATTATATAAGTAATTTTCTTAAAAGTGGTGGAAATATGATTAATTCAACAATTGGTGTGGTATCTTCAATATTTGCTACTACTGTAAATATACTTATTGGATTTATATTTGCTTTATATATTCTTTTACAAAAAGAAAAACTTTCTGTGCAGGCAACAAAAGTATTATTTGCAATAATACCTAAAATATATGCAAAAAAAATACTTAATATAGCTAAATTGAGTTACAAAACCTTTTCAAGCTTTGTAACAGGACAATGTTTGGAAGCTTGTATATTGGGGGCTATGTTCTTTGTTGTTCTTATAATATTACGTATGCCATATAGTCTTTTAATAGGAGTTTTAATTGCTTTTACTGCTTTAATACCTATTGTTGGAGCTTTTATAGGATGTTTTATTTCAGCTTTACTTATACTAATGATAAGTCCTGTTAAAGCACTTGTTTTTATAGCTGTTTTTCTTATTATTCAGCAGATAGAAGGAAATTTAGTATACCCACATGTTGTTGGAAATTCAGTAGGACTTCCATCAATATGGGTATTAGTTGCGGTTACTATAGGCGGCAGCCTTTTCGGAATAATAGGTATGCTTATTTTTATACCTCTTTCTTCTGTTATATATACACTTTTTAGAGAATGGATAAATAATA
>CAJKOJ010000125.1 GCA_905201505.1 uncultured Eubacteriales bacterium
AGTTAATACTATACAACTTATTTAAATATAATATTTATATCTCTTTATAATTAAGATATCACATAATTTTTTATTTGTCAATTGTCAAGTAAATCTAAGAAATTTTAAGGATACAAAAATTTATTTTTCATTATGTTAATAAGCAAGCATTAGAAATAAGAAAACTTTTTCATATTAACCTCTCCCACCTCTGACAATAAAATGACCCCCATTTGTTAGATAAAATTCAAAAGAATTTACTTAAAAATAAGGTTCATTTCAATTTTTGCATTATGATTTTTATCTTTCATTAAAACTCTTTAAAGAATCTTAACGCCGCATATACCCCATTAACAAACCCTTTTAGTTCACTTGCTGATAAGGCACAGGCAAACATATCTTCAAGTATTTCAAAATCATCATTTGATATATTCTTTTCATTACAAAATTCCTTTAGTCTTTCTTCAAATTCCGCGTCAGACTTTTGTGCAAACTTAAAATTTTTGATATAATGACTATCAAGTAAAAAGGAATATAAATCATACATAAACTTTATATTCTCGTTCACAAGGTACATCTCCTTTGTACTATAATTAAGTATGTATTAATACGGTTAAAGCTTTATTCTAACAATACAAATTTAATATAATATTTTTTCACCACTATATTACCACAGCATATAAAATTAATCAACACAAATCTATACAATTAGTTAAATTATTTATTTTATTAAGTTATTTATTTGTCATATTTTAGTATACATTTAATTAAAACTAAAAATTTAAACCCTTGTAATATTGCACATTAAAACAGAATTCTTTTGTATACTTTGCTCATTGTCCTAACACATAAGCTATGGTATACTTTTAAAATGTGTAAAATAATGTAAAATGAAATGAGGGGTAAAATGAAAAAATTTAAATTTAGTATGTTTATTACACTTTCTGCATTTATGCTTATACTGTTTTCAATGCAAACAAATGCAAAAGTAAATGTAAACAATGTAGAGCTTCAAGGCGACAGCAAATTCATAAGCAAAGTATTGAATTTAGACAACGAAGGCACACCTAAAAAAGTTTTATATGTGTCACCTTCAGGAAGTGACAGCAACGAAGGGACTATAGACAGCCCTTTCAAAACTATTAACGCAGCCTTAGATAATTCTTCTGCAGGTACAACAGTGTATGTCAGAAACGGTACATATACAGAAAATGTGTATATTCCTAATAACGGAAGTGACGGTAATTATATCACGCTCAGAAATTATCCTGGTGAAAAACCGGTCATTAAAGGTACAGGTTCAAATGACAAGGCAATAATCGAACTTGACGGCCATGATTACATACATATTGAAGGACTTGAACTTTGTGACTACACAGCTAAATGGTGCTACGGCATAACTTTTGCAGGCGGAGAAAACCATATTATAATAAGAAATAATACAATTCATAATATAAAATGCTCACAGCCAAGCAACCCTGACAACAGCGGAGCAAATGCAATACTGCTTTTTGGTGAAACAAAAGAACCAATTAGCAATGTTTATATAGCTGACAATAATATTTATGATCTTGTTACAGGCTGGTGCGAAGCCCTTTCTGTTACAGCAAACTGTGAATATGTAAATGTAATAAATAACAAAATAGACAACTCAACTAATATTGGTATCGATTTCTATGGAAATAACAGCGACGGATATTGTCCTGTTGCAGAATTAAATCAGCCAAGATACTGCATAGCATCAGGAAATGAAGTTTCAAACTGTGTATGTGATTACGCAACATGCTATGGCCTTTATGTTGACGGTGCAAGAGATATTGTACTTGAAAACAACATATCCCATAATAATCAAGGCGGTATTGAAATAGGCTCCGAAGAAAGAAATGAAAATTATCCGGTTAAAAATATTGTTGTAAGAAACAATTTAATTTACAGCAACACAGAAAACGGAATTACTATAGGCGGATGGAATGATGGAAGCAGCAAAGGCGATCCTCTCTCAGGTGTTGTATATAATACAAAACTTTACAACAACACAATTGCCAATAATGCTGATACAGGTGCAGGACAGCTTCATATCGCAATGATAAACGGTGTTGATGTAATAAATAATATTTTTTACACAGATACAACAAAACCTGTTGTAGCAAGTGATGTAAAAACTTCTGAAATACAGAACCTTACATTTAAGAATAATTTATACTATTCTCCTAATAGAACAGAGAGCAGTATAACTTTTGAATTAAATGAAAGCGAACAAACAGGTATGTCTCAATGGAAAGCTCTCACAGGAGAAAATGGTTTTTACGCCAATCCATTATTCGGAGATATAAACTCAAATAACTACACAATACTTAAAAATTCACCTGCTGTAAACTCCGGAGACAATAGCATATACAGCGGTAAATACGATCTTGCAAATAATAACAGAGTACTGGATACTTTAGATATAGGTGCTTATGAATATCAGGAAGGTGCTGTTGTAGTTCCAACAACTGAAAGCACCACAGAAAGTACCACATCCATAACAGATTCAACAACTGAAAGCACTACATCTGTTTCAGTATCTGATAAAATATGGAACTTTTCAGATTCAGACTTTTCTTCTTATACTGATAGAGCAAACACTACAATAAACGGTCTTGATATTTATTACCCAGCAGCAGGCATAAGTGTTAGTGGAGGCGGTACAATAGATAACATAAGTTTTACTGCAAATATAAAACTCAACAGAGTTACAAAGCTTAATGCAGGCGATTTAAAAAATGCTTTTGGTATGACACTTAAAGCAGGCAGTACAGTTACAGTATATTATAATGACAATGGTGCAGGAGGACAGATTTCAATTGCTGACAACAATTGTACAACCCTTCAAAGTTCAGAAACAGGTACTGATAAATCTTTTAAAAAATGTCAGTTCACAGTTTCATCTGATGGTTACTATTATATATTTGCGTCAGGCAGTGTCAATTCCTATGTATACGGTATAGGAATTACAAATCCTAAAACAAATACAGATGCAGCAGAATTGTTAAAAATTGCTGCAGGTATAGTCTATGCTGACGAGAACACAAAACTGCAGTATGACTATAACAATGACGGTATTTTTGATATAAAGGATGTCATTGCTTTACTTAAAACTATATAAAAAGCTAAAAGGTACTGTATTTTCACAGTACCTTTCAGGCTGCCGATAAAGTCGACAGCCTTGAAAGAAATGCTTACATTTCTTTCAGTTAGCTAAGGTAGGAACTACCAAGTTTTCCGCAAACAAGCCAA
>CAJKOJ010000126.1 GCA_905201505.1 uncultured Eubacteriales bacterium
TAAAGCAAAAATTTAATATTTCAAGTATAATAGGTAAAAATTAGTATTTTTTAATTCAAATTATATTTTTTCAAATAATATAAAAATTTTGTTCAATGATTTAAAAATTTAAATATAAGCTGATTTCCAGAAAATGTTTACTTGGAAAATTGCTGAATATGTATAGTAAATTTGCACAAATATATATAGACAATATTTTGTTAAATATTCCATATTACGGGTAAGAACAAATTATGATATAATTATTTCTCGGTGGTAGCTGTAAGTGTGAAAACCAATTTACATTTGCAGCTATTTTTTTTACGTTTAAATTTGAAAATAAAAATTATTAACTTTGTATTGGAGGAAAAACAAAATGAATCAAAATTCAAATCAGTATTTGGCTGAAGAGTCAATTGGTAAGTTAATGTGTAAGTTTTCGATACCTTGCATAATGTCTTTACTGGTATCATCTTTGTACAATATTGTAGACCAGATATTTATAGGCAGAGGTGTTGGGTATTTAGGTAATGGTGCAACTAATGTTGTGTTTCCTATTACTATTATTGCTCTCGCTATTGCACTTTTTATAGGTGATGGTTGTGCTGCTTATCTCAGTATTTGTCAAGGCAAAAAAGATGCTGAAAGTGCACACAAAAGTGTAGGAAATGCTATTGTAATTATAGTGGGAGTAAGTATCGTTTTAACACTACTTTTTGCTTTTGGTAGAGATACAATTCTTTTGGCTTTTGGTGCAACTGAAAATAATATAACTTATGCTGAGGAGTATTTTATGTATATTGTAATTGGTATTCCTTTCTATATGTTTGGTAATGCTATGAATTCGATAATAAGAGCAGATGGAAATCCTCAGTTTGCTATGTTTACTACTCTTATTGGTTGTGCTATAAATGTAATATTAGATCCTATTGCTATCTTTGTTTTACACTGGGGAATGATGGGTGCTGCTCTTGCAACCATTACAGGTCAAATTGTAACGGCTATTGCTGCCCTTATTTACCTTACAAAAACAAAATCTTTTAAACTTGAAAAGTCTAGCTTTATTTTAAAATGGAGTTTATTAAAATATATTTTACCTCTTGGTATAAGCAGTTTTCTTACTCAGTTTTCTATTGTAATTATTATGGCTGCTATGAATAATACTCTTGTTAAGTATGGTGCAAGGTCCGAATATGGTGCTGATATTCCTTTAACTGTTGTTGGTATTATAATGAAGGTATTCCAAATTGTTATTTCTATTGTTGTAGGTATTGCAGCAGGTTCTCAGCCTATTGTTGGATATAACTATGGTGCAGGTTTAAATACACGTGTAAAAAAAATTTATATTACAATGATGAAAGCAGAAGTTATTGTTGGCGTTATTGCACTTATTTGTTTTGAGGTATTCCCTATGCAAATTATAAGTATTTTTGGAAGTGAGGATGGGCTATACAATACATTTGCTGTTTTATCATTCCGTACATATATGTGTACTATAGTTTTATGCTGTGTTCAAAAGTCCACAAGTATTTTCCTGCAGTCACTTGGAAAACCTGTTATGTCTTTAAGTTTATCACTTCTTCGTGATTTTATTCTAAGTGTGCCTTTAGTTTTGTTTTTGCCTAAAATTTTTGGTGTTGTAGGTACTCTTTATTCTGTTCCTATTGCTGATGTTGTATCATTTATTGTTGTAATATTTATAATGATAAAGGTATTTAGAGAATTATCTGAGAACAAGGTTGAAACTCTATAGTTTATAAAAAGGAGAATTTAAAATGAAATATGTAATAACTATTGGTCGTCAATATGGAAGCGGTGGGCGTGAAGTTGGTAAAAAATTAGCTGAAAAGCTTAATATTAAATACTATGATAAAGAACTTTTGGCTATTGCTGCAAAGAAAAGCGGCTTAAATGAAAGTTTTATACAGTCTAATGATGAAAAAGCAACAAACAGTCTTTTGTATTCTATTGTAATGGGATATACAAATTTAAATAAACATAATAATGAAAGCTTATCAATTGAAGAACTTGCATATAAAGCTCAAAGAGAAGGAATTTTAAGTGCGGCGGAAAAGGGCAGCTGTGTTATTGTGGGTAGATGTGCTGACTATATTTTAAGAGATAGTGAAAATGTGTTTAGTGTGTTTATTTCTGCTGCTGATGAATTTAGAATAAATAGAGTTGCTGTGAGAGAAAATATTGATAAAGATAAAGCTATTATAAAAAATAAAAAATTGACAAGGAAAGAAAAAATTATTATAATCTTCAGGCAAACGGTCTTTGGGGAGAGGCTAAAAATTATGATATTTGTATAAATGTATCAAAAGCTGGAATTGATGGTGCTGTTGAAATAATAAGCAATTTTGTAAGATATGGTTTGTCTTAATAATTGTACTGACATAGTAAGTCTGTTTCAAGTTTTGTTTAAACTCAAAAACTGACATATTTATTTATGCAAGGATAAGGTACATTTAACTGCCTTATCCTTGTTTATTATACATCATTAAGTAACAGTGGAAAGTAATTATAACTTTGAATTTTGTATACGTTCTTTGAAATACATTCTAGATGTACCCTTATTTTGCTCCAATCCTGCCTATATCCTGTCAATTTATAGGTTATATCCATTGCAGCTAAATACAGCATTTTCAGGAGGCTATTGTCAGTTGGGAATACAGATTTATTCCTTGTAACTTTTCTTAATTGACGATTAAATCCCTCTACTGTATTGGTGGTATAAATGGTTTTCCTAACCTCAGCAGGATATTTAAAATAGGTTGAAAGTGCAGCACAATTTTCTCTCCATGACTTTGAAATAGTATGATATTTGCCGTCCAGGTTCTTAGCAAAGGCATCTAATTCCACAATAGCGATATCCCTTCTGATGCAGCTCTGCAAATACGTTTTAAATTAGCCAGTAGAGCCTTTATATCTTTATAAGATACAAATCCGGTTGTATTTCTTCAGCTGGTCTTTTCTGACACTCCTTTACTATAGGTATAATTTTGTCAGTAATTCTGCTTAAATTGTGCTGACATAGTTTAATACTATATTGTAAAAACTTCTTTATTACAACTAATAAAAGTATATACCAAACAAAGTTTGTGTAAATCGCTAAATTGATGCTATTTTAGTTTTTGTGTTTGCACAAGCCTTAACATAGACTCTTTAAATTAAAAAGCCGGCATTTTCAAAGAAAAAATGCCGGCTTAAAT
>CAJKOJ010000127.1 GCA_905201505.1 uncultured Eubacteriales bacterium
TTACTATGATTAGCTGGTTTATAATTTCAAAATTGTTTAATGTTTATATTAATAATTTTTCCAGGTATTCTCTTATTTATGGAAGTATTGGGGCAATCTTTGTGTTTGGCATTTGGCTTTTTTTATTATCTTGTCTTATATTAATAGGGTCTCAGATAAATGCTGTTTTGTATGACAGGGAGTTTATGCAGAAGCTTAACAGGCACACGAATGGGGGTATTGACAATGGTGTATATTAAGAGAATTGATGAACCGGATTTTGGCTGTGAAGGTGTACCTGAAAATATTGAAATAAGAGATAAAATAGCATTTGTAGTTGATAATGAAGAAATAACTGCTTATATACCGGAGAAACTAATATGGAAATTTGAGCTTGACGAAGGTATGTATATAACTGAAGAAACATATAATAATTTGATTTCAGAAAAAATATAAATATTTATAAAAAGGGAATGGCAATACAAGATTGATTATGTATTTTCATTCCCTTTTTTTGTTATAAAATTGTGAAATTATTTTTACCGCTTTTCTTTATAGAATACATTGCAGAATCAGCTCTTGAATATAAATCATAAAAGTCGGTATCTTCATCTGATATAAATAATGCACCTATACTGCAGGTCACATTTTTTTCGCTTAATTCTTTATCTTCTTTTATTTTATTAAAAAACTCTGTTAATCTTGTTTTTAAAATCTCTCTGTCATTTAAACCATCAAATAAAACAAGGAATTCGTCTCCGCCTATTCTGCCGGCAATATCATCATTTCTGCAAATTGAATGAATTATTTCAGATATTCTGATAATATATTTATCTCCGGTTTTATGTCCGAAGGTGTCATTGATTTCTTTAAAATTATCAATATCCATTATAACTAATGCCCCTTGTTTATTTGGTTTGAGCATAAATTCACAGCACTTTTTTTCAGTTGTAATTTTGTCATATAAATTTGTGAGTTTGTCTATTTGTGCTTTTTTAATAAGATTTTCTTCTCTTTTACCTGCTTCTAAAAGTTCCGTGTTTTTTTGCAGAAGAACAGCATTTTGTTTTGCTTTAAGTGTGTTAATGTATATTAGCATAAATATAAGACCGACTAAAATAACAAAAACAGAAAAAAGAAAACTTGTAAATACCATATTTTCTTTGAGGTAATTTATAATAGATTTTTTTGATGTAGAATTATAATAGTAATTTTGTATGCAGTTATCTATTTCGCTGTTTTCAATTTTTAATATAGATTTTTTTAATACAGATAAAAGCAAAGGATTTTCATCTTTGCTGATACCTAAGGAAATAGGAAGAAAAAATGTTGTTGATATAATTTCACTTATATCATTTTTTTTGTTGTCTTCTTCTATTTCACGCAGCATATAAGAATTAATAAGTATTATATCTATATCTCCTTTTAAAAGAGCTTTTATTAATTTACTGTTTGTTTCATATTCCTTGTAATTCCAGTTTATATAATCTTTTTCAACATAAGCCCGCATACCTTGACTTGAATCAAGCATACCTACATTTAAATCATCTGTAAGAGAAATATTTGAGCTATTCCTCTTTAAAGCCACATACGGTACATTTATGTATTTATTTGTAAAATTCATATTATAAAGGGAGGATACGGTTGTTGTATCAACGGCACTTGCCAGTATTTGTCCTTCACCTGCACTAAAAGCATCCAATGCAGTTTCATTATCTTTTGGAAAGATAAATTCAAAATTGATACCGCATTGCTCACCTATAAGCTTTATAATATCAATATATATTCCTTCAGCGTTTTTTGTTTTATTGTTATAATATTCCAAAGGGTAATGATTTTTTTGGCAGATAACTTTAATTGTGCCGATATTGTTTATAAAATCATTTTCTTCTCTTGTAAAACCAATGGATTGTTTTTCTGTTTTGCCATAATATGATTTATGTAAATCTGCGGCATAATATGGATTTTCAAGCTGTATGTTTTTAAGTGCATAGTTCAGTTTGTCCATTATATCTTTTCTTTGTATGTTTGTTATAAAATAAGCGGGCATATAGTTTATCTTTGCCAAAAGTTTTTGATTGGGGAAAAAATTCATATTTCCATTTACAATAGCATCTACTTCTTTGTTATTTAATGCTTCACATAAACTTGCGGCATTTGAATATTCTTTATAATTAACTGAAAAGTTATGTTCTTTTGCATATTTATCAAAAGAGGAATTTAAGTAGTTGCCGCTTATAATGCCTACAGTCATATCGTCAAATGATTTAAAATCTTCATAAAAATACCTGTCGTCATTTTTCATACATATAAGAGCAGTGTAATCCATACAGCAAATTTCACTGCTGTATAAATAATATTTTGCCCGTTCAGTACTGTATTCGGCAGGCATAAGTAAGTCTATTTTGCCGTCTTTAAGCATTTGCAGACAATTTTCCCAGGAATCTTTGACATATTCATATTTCCAGTTTGTATATTCAGATATTTTATTAAGATATTCGGCAGCATAACCTGAAACTGTATTATCAGAGGATAATTCTAAAAAGTCATCGATATCAACACATCCGACACGTATAACAGGGTTCTCATCTGCATTGCAAAATACGCTGTTTAAAATAAAAGAGGCTATAAAAACAGCAAATAGACTAATAAGCTTTAATATATAGGATTTGCTGTATATAATTTTCATAAGTATACCCCCAAGCACTGTAAAAGAATGCATATTAAAAAGTAATTTGTTAATTTAATTATAGCACTTAAAACATATATAATAAAGAACTTTTTAATAAATTGTAAAATTTAATAAGAATAAATGTACAAAACATTATATGTAAAAAAGAAAAAGTCCGGTAATACCGGACTTTTCATAATATTAATCCTGATGACAGGCTTAGGCTATTGTAATATGTATTACAATTATGCCTGAGGAGCACCTACAGGACAGTTGCTTGCACAAGCACCGCAGTCAATGCAAGTGTCAGCATCGATAACGTACTTGCCGTCACCTTCGCTGATAGCACCTACAGGACAGTCTGCTGCACATGCACCACAGCTGATACAATCATCACTAATAGTATATGCCATAGTTATAGCACCTCCTTAATTATTAGTAAGATAACCTTACTT
>CAJKOJ010000128.1 GCA_905201505.1 uncultured Eubacteriales bacterium
CTTAACCACTCGGTTACAGCTTATTTAGTATATCACAGCTATAACCCGTTGTCAACAGTTTTTTTACATTTTTTAATTTTTATTTTTACAATTTGACAAAAATTATCAATTTCATCTATATAAGCATTTTTATCAAATATCAGTTGAGCAACGGACTTTAGTTTACCACAAAACAAAAACTTTGTCAACACTTTTTTTGACAAAAATCTTATTATATAAAAAACATTCTATTTTACTGCTATATAACGGCACTTAAACTAAAAACTGCAGTCTGAATTTAACAGGCTGCAGCTTTAAATATTAATTATTTCCTATATTATAACTACTGTCCAAAACATTTTGAAGTATCATTGCTGCATCAGAAGAATTTATTTTCCCATCCTTATTAACATCAACATATTTCAAAATGTCATTGCTTATTAAATTATTTTCAGGTTCCAGAATATAATTTAATACCAGTTTAACATCATTAATTTCTATATGCTTATTATTATCAGCATCACCCCACAGCATATTTTCAGGTTCAGTTGTGTTTTCTGTTGTTTCTTCTGTAGTTACTTCAGTAGAAGTTTCAGTAACACTTCCTCCACCTGCTGTAAATCCGATATACGCATATCTTGCCTTAGAGCCCGCAGAAAATACATAATATGTCTTTCCGGCTTTAACATCAATTGATACAACATCAAATCTATTTTCCAATGAATCTGCATTGTCAATGGTCTTTATCGTTTCAGTTCCTTCATTAAAATATGTAATTTTAGATGCCCCTGTTCTCACAGCAACTCTGAACTTTCCGTCTTCACTTGGTGTAAAGCCAATAAAGCAACCTGTAAGAGGTATATTACCAACAGCAGGTACACCGCCTTCACCCTTAGGCGTGTTATTACTTGAAGCATACTCTTTTATTAGATAGTAATATCCTTCTTCATCATCATACTTACTTTCAGAACCAATCTTATATTCCAAGTCTTCACCAGCAAACAATCCATTTACAGGAACTGTTGAAATTTTACTTAAATCCCATACATAATCATCTGAAAGCTTTCCTTCAACAGCAGCAGTTGTTGTTTCGGTAGTTTCCTCATTTTTGTCAGGTACAACGCTTATACCACCTGCTTTTAAAAGTTTGCTCTCATAATTTTTTATTGCATTTTGGAGTTCAATATTAATACTTCCTGTCAAATCATCTTTACTGTTGTCAAATTTCCAGTTCAGGTCACCACCGTTTAATCTTCCAGCGTCAGCAATAGTTTTATCCCTCGCTATTTCCGGTGAATCTGCATTATAGCTGTACATAGTTTCAGCTGTATCAAAGTTATTATAACTCCAGCCGCCTTTTATCGCCTTAACAGTTTCAGGCACCTTTTCGTTTTTATCTGTTACGGTATAAGCATCAATTTGTCCCGGAGTTTCAGTAGTATTCTGGTCAGCAAATCTTTTAGGTGTAATCATAATATTGTTGTACGCCTTAATCATACCACCGTCCTGACCTGAAAGCGTAGTACTTGAACCATAATTTCCGTCACTTATATATGTATCAGAACCCTGAGATGCAATCATCATAGGTCTTGGTACATTTCTGAAATAATTGCTTTCAACAAAAACTGAAGACTGTACAGCAGCTGCAGGACCATAGCCTGCAACACCATCATAATAATTATTATAGACATGTACAGTACCAACTACGCACCTTGGATGTCTGGAATCAGCATGATCAAACCAATTATGATGATAAGTCACATTTACCCTTGCAGCAGGATCGTCAAGATTATTAAGTTCCCACTGACCGCCCACAAAAGTTGTCTTGCCAGTGTCATAAAAATGATTATATGAAATTGTGACATAGTCAGTTTTTGCTTTCATATCAATGGTTCCATCGCCCTTTTTCTGGTCAGCATCCTGTCCTGGTGCACCATAATAAAAATCCATATTATGAATAAATATATTTTTGTTGTCTGTGTCAAAAGAAAGAGCGTCTCCGTCAGTTCCCTGACAATGCCACATTACAGCAAAATTTCTGAATTCAACATTGCAGGCTCTTTTCATTGTAAGCCCCCACCCGTGTAATGCTGCATCTTCTCCAATACCTTCAATAGTAACATTTTGTGTATCCTGAACTCTCATCATATAATTTGTTACATTTACAGGCATTGTAACCTTACCCAGAATTCTGATTACAAAAGGTGTAGTAAGCTTATTCTTCTGTCTGTAAGCCATAATATTATAAATACCCTTACCCTTTTTCTCATCACCATTAATTGTAACAGTTTCTTTATTTGCATCAGTCAGATATACAACTTCTGCATCAGACCTCAGAGTACCATCTTTATTGTACGCACCTGTTGTATATCCATACGGCGAATATTCAGAAAAAGCAAATCCTTCTCTTACAAAATTATCAACACTGAGTTCACCTGTTTCTGCAGCCCCTGCTGTAACTTCAGAGCCATTAACAACAGGTACAATTTTCATTATATATTTTCCAGCTGCAAGTCCCGGTGCGTCTGCCCTGTAATATTCAGGATATTCTCTTACAAGTTCTGCATCAAGCTTTACATAATCTCCACTAACAGCCCTTACATAAACATTATAGCTTTCTGCATTTTCAAAAGCAGTCCATTTTGCATATACGCTTTCGTGCCAGCCATTACTTTCTGTAATTGCAACAGTCTTTTCCTCAGCAACAGCCTCTATCGGCTGAAGTGCTACAATATGTACACCAGTCACAAGAATTGATGCAGATAATAAAGCACCTGCTATTCTTTTTAAATTAACCTTCATTCATATTCCTCCTAAAATTCAATAATATCGCCTATAGGCTTTTTATTTACACCATTTGGCAATGTACTTTTAAACATAACACCGCTCTCAATGGATGTACTTTATTTTTATCAATTATAAAACTATTCATTTATTTGTCATTTATTATATTATACTTTAATTATTATGATTTTTAAATATATA
>CAJKOJ010000129.1 GCA_905201505.1 uncultured Eubacteriales bacterium
ATATAATCTTTTGTAATTTAATTACAACATAATAAAATCGCCTATATAAATATAGACGATTTTAAATAGTATTATTTATTAACCTATAAACATCTGGCTCCAATATTTATTTGAACCATCAGTAACACCTATTCCCATTTGAGTAAATCTGGAATTTAATATATTTGCTCTGTGTCCGGATGAATTCATCCAAGCATTAAATACAGCCTCTGCTGTCTTTTGACCTTTTGCTATGTTCTCTCCTGCTGTTTTATAGTTTATTCCTGCATTTTTAATCATATCAAAAGGTGACCCATAAGTTGGTGAAGTATGTGAAAAATAATTGTTGTTTTTCATATCTTCAGCCTTTTTCTGAGCAACAGCTGATAAATTACTGTTTAATGTAAGTGCAGACAATCCATTTTCTGCTCTTGCTTTATTAACAAGATTTAAAAGTTCTTTAGCTGTGCTGCTGTTTACATTTGCACTTGCTGTAGTTGTTTCTGTAGAAGTCTCTGTTACTTTCTGAGTTGTGCTTTCAGTTGTTGCTTCTGTTGTATATGTAGGCTTTACAGACTGAGTTGTGCTCTCAGTTGTTGCCTCTGTTGTATATGTAGGCTTTACAGACTGAGTTGTACTCTCAGTTGTTGCCTCTGTTGTATATGTAGGTTTTACAGACTGTGTAGTATTCTCCGTAGTCACTTCAGGCTTTGATTGGGTTGTTGATTCAAAGCAAATTTTTGTAGTAACCTCAGTAGGTTTTATTATGTCACAGAAGTTATTATATGAACCCTTAACTTCGATTATGCTTGTTTTAAATATAGAATCGTTATCACACTTTACTAATCCCGTACCTGCAATAGCTGATGTTGCCATAGACATTGTTGCTAAAGCTGTCACTATTATTAACTTTTTCATATCATTCTCCTTTACATTTTATTAGGCGCCTGTATTTATTATAAGTGAATAACAATGATAATTAAATACAAAATATATGGTATAAGTGTAAAAAAATGCTTGCAAATATACAGAGTATCCTATAAAATAGAAAAGATGGAAATAAATATTACACGTAAATGAAACAAATTTTATTAATATATAAGTTTAGTTTTATTACCATATATTTATTGATTAAAGAAAGGAAATTTATTATGGCTAAACCGGACATTAATTTAATAAATAAAAGAAGAATTTTTGGAATAATATCTCACCCAGATGCAGGTAAAACAACATTAACAGAAAAACTTTTGCTTCACGGAGGAGCAATTCACGAAGCAGGTGCCGTAAAAGCAAGAAGAGGTCGTTCAGCAAAATCTGACTGGATGGAAATAGAAAAACAAAGAGGTATTTCTGTTACATCGTCTGTAATGCAGTTTGAATATGAGGATAAGATTGTATCAATAATGGATACTCCGGGGCATAATGACTTTGGAGAGGATACCTATAGAATACTTACATCTGTTGATTCCGCAGTTATGGTTATAGATGCCGCTAAGGGTGTGGAAGCACAGACCCGCAAACTTTTTAAGGTATGCAGTATGAGAGGCATTCCTATCTTTACATTTATGAATAAGCTTGACAGAGATGCTATGGAACCTCTGGCACTCCTTGAAGAGCTGGAAAACGCTTTGGGACTGCCATCAGTTGCAGTTACTTGGCCAATAGGCAACGGTGCTTATTTTGAAGGTATATACGACAGACTTGAAAACAAAGTTTATTTATACAAAGAAAATAAAACAATAGAACTTTCAGATGATGGTGTATATGACAAACAGCTTGATGCTATATTATTTGATGAAAATCTGCAAAATTTAAGAGATGAAATTGAACTTCTAGATGGTGCGGGAAATGATTTTGATTTGGATCTTATTTCAAAAGGAAAACTTTCACCTGTTTTCTTTGGCACAGCTTTAGCTGATTTTGGAGTAACAAATTTTCTTGAACATTTCCTTAAAATTTCACCTGCTCCTGGGCCAAGAAAAACTATTGACGGAAAAGTTAATCCAACTGATGAATTTTTTTCCGGATTTATATTTAAGATACAGGCAAATATGAACCCTGCCCATAGGGACAGACTTGCTTTTTTCAGAATATGTTCAGGTACTTTTGAAAAAGGAATGGATGTAACACTTTCAAGGACAGGCAAAAAAATGAAATTAAATCAGTCTACACAGTTAATGGCAAATGAAAGAGAAAATGTAGAAACAGCAATAGCAGGCGATATAATAGGTATTTATGACACAGGGAATTATCAGATAGGCGATACGCTTACCAATTGTAAAGATAAACTTTTCTTTGAACCGCTGCCTACATTCCCGCCGGAACTTTTTATGAAGGTAAGACCTGTTGATACAATGAAAGCAAAGCAGTTTCAAAAAGGTGTTGACCAATTGGCTCAGGAAGGTGCAATTCAGATTTACAGAACAGAATATAATGATGTGGTTTTAGGTGCTGTTGGTGCACTGCAGTTTGAAGTTTTCGAATATCGTCTTAAAAATGAATATAATTCGGAAATTAGAATGGAACCAATGAGTTATAGTGTAGCAAGATGGGTAAAAGGAAAAGCAGTTGATGAGATAAAGGATTTAACTAATTCCAGATGTACACTTGTATTTGACCATTTCAACAGACCTATACTTTTATTCACAAATGAATATGCTTTAAATACTTTTGCTGAAAGAAATGAGGACTTAGAGCTTGTTGAGGCTCTTGCTGTAGATGATGATTTTTAAAAATATATAATACTATGAAACATATATAAAAAAGTTGCCGTAAATTTACTTTTTAAGTTAATTTACAGGCAGCTTTTTTTCATATATTTA
>CAJKOJ010000130.1 GCA_905201505.1 uncultured Eubacteriales bacterium
AATGTAAAATGTGATAAAAATGATTAAATATGTCGAAATATGTCTAAATAGTTCTAAAAATAATTCAGCTTATTGTGTTGACTGAAATTGTGGAATGAAATATAATTAACTTATAATATATTTAATTTTGTAATATTGCAGATTTTATATACATTATGAGAATCAAATTTTTTGCTGCAATTTAAAATTCGGAAATCGTATAAATAATTTTTACAATTATCTCCTGTTTGCTCCGATATGTATTGGAGTTTGAAAAGGGATATGCTGCTTTCTGTTTTGTTAAATCACCGTAAAAGGAGGTGAAAAACTAATTAATAAAATCGGGGTAACAAAGCAGGTAACTAACATATTAAGGTAAAGGACAAATTATATTATAAAAAGGAGGAGATGTAATAAGATGAAAAAAATGGGCAGATTTAAAAAAACTGTGGCGTCGCTTTTGTCTGTTTGTATTCTGTCTGTAAGTTCGGCTGTTGTATTTGCAGAAGATAAAGCAGAAGAAACTATAGAAAGAACAGACTACAAAGCAGCCGACCTGCTTGAAGAAGACGTAGATGAAAATACAGGTTATGTCCCCGGTGAGATTATAGTTAAGCTTAACGGATATTATACTTCTGAGGAAATAAGTGAATTGTTTTCAGGCACAGAAAAAACACGTTCAGTCAATGCTGTTTCAGTAGCCGAAGTTAAGGACCTTACAAGGACACAAAAACCTTCTGCCTTGAGAAGTGCGGCTAATGAAGAAGAAAAGGATAAAATATTCTTATTAAAGCTTAGCGATAAAGAAGAAGATGTTTATGATGTAATAGAAGAATTGGAATCTTATCCTGAGATAGACTGTGCTGTTCCTAATTATTTATTTAAATTGGAGACAGAATCTACAGATTCTTTTAATGACTATTTTGATGATGATTATCCTGAAGAACTTGTTATGTGGGGACTGGATTACGTAAAGGGTCCCGAAGCATGGGAATATTGTTCAGGTTCACCGGATGTTGTTATCGGAGTTGTTGACAGCGGTGTTGACTTTAATCACCCTGACCTTGCAGGCAATATGTGGATTAATAAAGGTGAGTGGGGTGAAAACGGAGAATTAAGCAATAACGGCATTGATGATGACGGAAACGGGTATGTGGACGATGTAAACGGCTGGAATTTTTACTATGACAATAATGAAACATACGATGTTGATGGTCACGGTACTCATATAGCCGGTACAGCTGCTGCAAGCGGAGACAATAATCAAGGCGTTTACGGTGTTGCTAAGGATTGCAGCATTGCTTCATTGAGAATAACAAGTGATCCCGGTGACAATGGTGATCCTTATGCTGTTTACAGTTATTCAGCTGTTATTGAGGCTCTTGATTATGCAAACATGATGGATATACCTGTTACAAGCAACAGTTACAGCAGAAGCAATAATGGTATTCCTAATAATGACCCTGCTTTCAGCGAAATATTTGAAACAGCAATAGGCAATTATAATGGATTGTTTGTAGCATCATCAGGAAATGACGGTGAGGGTTACGTAGCTAATTATCCGGCAGGCTATGACTGTGACAATATTATTTCTGTATCAGGATCAAACAGATTTGGCAATCCTGAATATGATGTATTTAATTTTGACGCTGAAACTGTAGATATTGCTGCTCCGGGTGTAAATATATGGAGCTGTAAATACAATACAAATGATTATGTAAGTTATAACGGAACATCTATGGCTGTTCCTCATGTTACAGGTACAGTTGCGTTGTTAAAATCATTCAGACCTCAAATGACTTCAGCTGAGATAAAGGATTGTATTTTATCTACAGTTACAAAGACACCTGGACTTGCAGGAAAACATTTTGTGGGTTCAGAGGGTATTGTAAATGCTGAAGCTGCTTTGATGAAAGCTGAGGAAATGTATCCGTCAGAAACAGAACCTGCAGGTGAAATAAAGTCATGGAATTTCAGTACTTACGGATTTAATAATCTCGGCAGTATAACTGAAAGTGTAACTGTAAGAGGATTGACTTTAAATCCCGGCAGTACAGGTATGCAGGTTAAGGCAGGAAGTTCAAAAGTAAATAACAGAGATGAATATACTCATTATCTTATTCTTGGCGGAAATGCAGAATTTGATGTAGACGGAGATACAGATATATACATAACTGCAAAGTCAAAATCAGGTGAACAGATTATTGAAGTTATGGGAGAAAATGATGAGGTGTTATCAGGCGGCAGCCTGACATTTACAACAGAACCAAGTGTAAAATGTGTTGAGTATACAGGCGGACCTCAGAAAATAAAAATAAGCGGCAATAATGCATTGCTTGTTAATGTAACTATAAGATACGGTGCAGAAAAAATAGAAGGCTTTGGAGACAGCAGCTGGAATTTTTCTGACAATGCTTTTACAGGTATAGGAGAAGTTCAGTCAAAGACAACAGTTGACGGATTGACATTATATCCTGATGTTACATTTGTTGACAGAGAGGAAAGTATAAATGACACTGTTTATACAAGGTATCTGGACTTAAAAGGCAAGGGAGGGAAAGAACAAAGAGAAATTTCCCTGTTTGCCAACGGTGATACAAAAATAACCATAACTGCAAAGACTGCGTTAGATGAAAGAGTATTACAGATTATTGACAGTTTTGGCTGCGTTGTAGGTGAAATGAATTTAAACGGTGAAGCTAAAACTGAAAGCTTTGTTTATACAGGAAATCCGTCAGATTTATATATACGTTCAACTAAGG
>CAJKOJ010000131.1 GCA_905201505.1 uncultured Eubacteriales bacterium
TTAAATTTTTATTGTAAATTATAATTTATAATAAAAAATTGTCTTGTATATAATTTTAAATATGTTGATTTAATATATTTAAAATTATAAAAGGAGAAAAAGTATATTAAAAACTTGTTTTTGTAAGTCTGGGGATGATAAATATATTGTCAGTCTTTTTTTTATTTCTATATTGTTGATTTAATTTTGTTTGTGGAGTATACTAATAAAAGATAAAAATTTGTGTTTAAGGAGTTGGCAGTATGGAGTACAACAATTACAGAAAAATGCTTGAAGTGTTGAGAAATAAAACAGATTTTGTTCCTGATGTGGCAATAACATTGGGTTCAGGACTTGGAGCACTTGCAGATGAAATTGATATTAAAGCTATTGTAAATTACAATGAGCTTCCTGATTTTCCTGTGTCCACTGTTGAAGGTCATAAGGGAAGATTTGTTTTTGGATATATAGATAATGCTGCTGTGGTTATTATGCAGGGAAGAGTTCACTATTATGAGGGATATTCAATGGAGAGAGTAATTATTCCTATAAGATTAATGAGGCTAATGGGAGCAGAAAAACTTATACTCACTAATGCGGCAGGGGGAATAAATAAGAGCTTTAAATGCGGTGATTTAATGCTTATTACAGATCATATAGCCAATTTTGTGCCAAATCCTCTTATTGGTAAAAATATAGATGAATTTGGAATGAGATTTCCTGATATGTCAAATATTTATGACAGTGAAATGTGCCAGGTTGTCAGAAAGACGGCAAAGGATAATAACATTGAATTAAAAGAAGGTGTTTATGTTCAGCTTACAGGTCCAAGCTATGAATCACCTGCTGAAATAAGAATGCTGAGAACAATGGGAGTTGACGCTGTAGGCATGAGTACTGCCTGTGAGGCAATAGCGGCAAATCAATGCGGTTTTAAGATATGCGGTATATCATGTATTTCGAATATGGCAAGCGGTGTAACAGAAGCACCTCTTAATCATAAAGAGGTGCAGGAGTGTGCAGACAGAGTTGCACCTGTGTTTAAAAAACTGATAAAATCAGTTGTAAAGGCGGTGCAATAATTGATAAGATTTTATAACTGCAAGATTCTTACACTTGATGGAAGTTTTGAGATAATTGATAATTGTGAACTATGGACTGATGAGGATAAAATTGTATATATAGGTGAAAATAAGAAAGGGACATTTGAAAGAGAAATTGACTGTATGGGTAATTTGCTTATGCCGGGATTTAAAAATGCACATGCTCATTCTCCTATGACTTTTCTGCGTTCCTTTGCTGATGATTTGCCTCTTGATAAGTGGCTTAATGAGGCTGTTTTCCCTATGGAAGCAAAGTTAAGAGCAGAAGACGCTGTATGGCTTACAAAACTTGCTGTAATGGAGTATCTGACAAGCGGAATAACTGCTGCATTTGATATGTATTTTCTTCCGGAAGCTATCGCTAAAGCCTGCAGGGAAACAGGGTTTAGAAATGTTTTATGCGGTGCAGTAAATAATTTTGTGAGCAGTGCAAAAGAACTTGAAGAAGATTATAAATATTACAACAGTTATTCAAAAAATATTACGCATAACCTTGGTTTTCATGCAGAGTATACTACTGATGTGAAGATTCTTGGACAAATTGCAGAAATATCAAACAGACTTAAAGCACCTGTTTCTGCTCACTGTGCTGAAACAGAAAAAGAAGTTAAGGAATGTATTGAAAGACATGGAAAAACCCCTGTAGAGCTTTTTTATGATATAGGTCTTTTGAATTACGGTGGAAGTCTTTTCCATTGCAATTTTTTAAATGACAGAGATATTGAAATAATAAGGGAAAATGATATAAATGTTGTTACAAATCCTGCATCTAACTGTAAGCTTGCAAGCGGAATTGCACCTGTTAAAAGACTAATTGATGAGGGAATAAATGTAGCAATAGGCACAGACGGTCCCGCAAGCAATAATGCTCTTGATATGTTCAGAGAAATGTATCTGGTGACAGCTTTGCAGAAAGTAAAGGAAATGGATGCAGTTGCTGTGCCTGCTGAAAAGGTTATAGAAATGTCTTGTTGTAATGGTGCAAAGGCAATGGGGATTGATAGTGATTGTCTTAAAGAGGGTAAAAATGCCGATATAATTATAATAGACCTGCAAAGACCTAATATGCAGCCTGAAAACAATATTGTTAAAAATATTGTCTACAGTGGAAGCAAAGAAAATGTTGCAATGACTATGTCAGGCGGTAAGATACTATACGAAAGAGGAAAATTCAACATAGGAACAGAAACCTGTGAAGTTTATGAAAAATGCAATGAAATTTCAAGGAGACTAAAAGATGATAACATTTGAAACAGTTAAAAATTGTGAAGAACTTAATACTTATATTAAAAAAGCTGATGAAAATTTAGGTACACTTGGTTTTACAGAGCACAGCTTTGCCCATGTTACAAAAGTTGCTTTACAGTCTGAATATATTTTAAAAACTTTAGGCTACAGTGAAAGAGAGTGTGAACTGGCAAAAGTTGCGGGATATATGCATGATATAGGAAACTCACTTGGGGGTATGAAATCGTATATCGATCTGCTGGATCAGTATGAAA
>CAJKOJ010000132.1 GCA_905201505.1 uncultured Eubacteriales bacterium
TATGAATAATACGGTGTTTAAACATAACGAGAGTTAATTTTTTGGGAAGTTAACAGACTACATATTTATTAATGTATTGTTTGGTACCGTTTTTAAATGCTGCAATTAGTGTGATGTCTAAGAAACAATATAAAATAGCACTTGGATTGTTTTTTAGTATATATATAGTTCTACAAAATTTATTTTTTTGGAGAGAGTTTACAGCTGTAAACAGTAGAAGTCCACTGTTTTTTGCTTTTTTATATTTAGTGGGAGGATATTTAAGAAAATATCCGATTGAAAAGAAAATTCCATGGTTTCGAATTTATATAGCGTGTAGTATTTTGACAGCAACCAGTAGATTTGTATTGTCATATATAACTATGAAGATGTTTGGAACAATGTATGGAGAATCAATTTTTTATTCTTATAATTCAATTACTATTGTAATTGGTTCTGTCTGTTTATTTATGACGTTCAGAAACTTGAAGCTGAGTAAAGAATCTTTTTTGGGAAAGATGGCGTTATGGGCTTCACCACTAACATTAGGGGTGTATTTGATTCATGAGCAGCCGGAATTGAGAACGTGGTTATGGTCAGTCTTAAAACCTTACAAATTCGCAAATTCCTCTTTCATAGTTCTGGTAGCAGTGTTAGTGGGAGAAGCGATTTTAGTATTTGGATTATGTTGTTTATTAGAGAAAATTCGGATAGTAGTAACAGAAAAAGGAATTAATATCGGAAGAAAAGTATTAGATAGATGAGAGGGGAAAAATGGAACAGAAATCAAGAGGAAAGCAAATTTCATTTAATATGATTGCGAGTATTGTATCATTTGTTGTGACAATTGGGATTAGTTTATTTATAACGCCTATTATAGTGGAACAATTGGGGAGCGAGGCTTATGGATTTGTAACGCTTTCTAATAGTTTTGTAAGTTATGCAACATTAATTACCGTTGCGTTGAACTCAATGGAAAGCAGATTTGTGTCTATTAGTATTTATCAGAACGACTATAAAAAGGCAAATAAATACTTTACATCTGTTTTTTTCGCAAATATATTTATTGCGCTGGTTATGCTCCCAGTTATGATTGGTGTGATTTTAAAATTAGAGGTGTTACTTGATATTCCGTCAAATCTAGTTGCAGATGTTAAGATAACATTTATTGTGGTATTTATTCAGTTTTTGGTGGAAATCTTAACTTCACGATTTGAAATAGCAACATATGTTACGAATCGTTTGAATTTGTACTATATGAACCAGATTTTTGCAGCAATCATAAGGCTTGCAACAATTTTAATTGGATTCCAAATATTTTCTGTGAATATTGTATTTCTTGTATTAGGATCTTTAATTGGAAAGTTTTTTGTGGCTGGGCGAAATATGTATTTTACAAAGAAATTTTTGCCTGAGTTGAAAGTAAAACGTAAATATTTTGAATTGAAAAGCATAAAGGATGTTGCCTCTTCTGGAATATGGAATTTAGTGAATAAACTAAGTGGTGTATTATTGGATGGTTTAGACTTATTAATAGCGAATATTTTTATTGGTGCAGCAGATATGGGAGCTTTATCTATATCAAAGACTATTCCGGCAATGTTTATGACATTAAGGGGAACATTAGACTATCCATTTACACCATCAATGACAGAGGCTTATGCAAAAGGTGATATATCAGGAGTGGTTCGTTATGCGCGAATTGCCAACAAGGTACTGGGCGTTTTCATGATTGCACCTATGGCGGTATTCTGTGTGTTTGGGGAATCCTTTTTTAAATTATGGGTACCGGGTGAAGATGCAAGATTGATAGAGATACTTTCATTATTAGCAATACTCTCATTGTTAGCAGGCTCCTGTATAAATTCTGTATTTACAGTTTTTACAATTACAAATAGACTTAAACTAAATTCTTTAGTCATACTATTTACAGGTGTTGCGACAACAGCGACCGTGTTTACACTTTTGGAAACTACTAATTTAGGGGTCTATGCAATTGCTGGGGTTAGTTCTGTTTACTCCTTGATAAGGAACTTTATCTTTACACCTTTGTATGGAGCACATTGCTTGGGAGTGAAGAAAAGTACATTTTACCATGAGATAATAACAGGAAATATTTCATTAGTTATTAATTTGGTAATTTCTTTTGTTGTTGATAAAATGTTCACAGTCAATGGATGGATAGTGTTAATTTTTGCTTGTGTAATTGCAGGGGTATTATGCTTATGTGTTAATGTATTAATTGTTTTGTCGAAAGATGAAAGAAAAATGATGATACAAATGATTAATAAGAAAGTTTTAAGAAGAGGATAGAGAGGAGATATGAAAAAAAGAAACTTAAATTTGGATATGCTTCGTATTTTGTGTATGTTTTTTGTTGTGACAATTCATTGTTTGGGGCGTGGAGGTTTGATTGAAGGCACAGCTATAAAATTTGGCACTGTCAATTATCATCTAACTCAAATTTTGAATGCTTTGTTGATTGTTGCAGTAAATTGTTTTGTGTTGTGATATAACATAGTTGTAACAGCTCGACCTAATGAGATATAATATTAGGA
>CAJKOJ010000133.1 GCA_905201505.1 uncultured Eubacteriales bacterium
TCGGATCATACTCATACTCGACATCCTTTCCTACCAGATTGGGATATACCATATCGTTGTAGTCTCCATAGTAAGGCGAACCTTCTCCTCTGATGATAGAAATAATGTTCCCCATTTTATTTTAGTTTCCAAATTTTTGAAAGATCGTATCGTAATTTGTATGGAAAGCTATTTACAGAGTATTTATTACGGAACAGACAGTCAGTGTCAATATTGCTGAATAAAGATTCTCTATTTTTGATCAAAAGTTTAATCCATGCTCCATCAAGCACACTTTCAAAACACGGGATATCTTTTAAAATAAAATTGTTAAAATATTTGTTTACACTATCTTTGTTTATAGAAATATTTTTTGCCTCAATGGGCTTGTTTTTTTTAGTCCTATATGGTTTAACTTCAAAGCAGTATATAAAGTTGTTTTTGTGATACCACATTAGATTAAAATTATTAAAGGCAGACGAATATAGATAAACTGTATCTGCTTCTTCATGTAATTCTTTTATTAACTTGTTTGTCTTTTTCTGTAAACATAATTGAGAACTACACCCTCCCAACAATATAGGTATAAGTATCACTATAATAATTTTACTTTTCATTTTATATCCTCCTGTTTACCCATTCGTTTAAAATCATCGTATTTTATATTCATGAGGCTACCTTTTTCATTGAAAAAAATAACTCGATTATTATTAATATCAATAAGAAATGAATTTCCCGTAAAGCCATATTTGCGTAATTCTCCAACCCACCATATATCTCCTCTTGAAGGCGTAGATCCGTTTGGGTGAATATGCCAGAAAAATTGAATCTGACTTATTAGACCACCGAATTGGTTGTTCTTACCTCCGATTTTAAAAGGTTTAACAGACCATTTTTTTTCTGTACTGCCATCCGATAATATTTGTGTTTGCATAGTAGTCCCAGCATCCCAGATGCGAGCGTTTGTGTCACCAAATAGTACATGTCCGCCATATTCAACTCTTGTTTCGGGTGATGTTCCGCTATTTAGTGCTGCAGTAGCGGTGCGTTGTACATCTTGTTGAATTTGCCCTGTGGGAATATGCATAACATTTTTACTTTCAGACAAATTTCCAGTATAAAAATTACCCGATTTTGTTGCAGCCTTTACTTCTCGTGCCACGGAACCACGAACAAGATAAGATCCTGTACTTTTTTGTCCGTCATCACCAATTAGTTTTATTTTACCCCAGAAATTTTTAGCATAAATAGGATCCTTTCCATCCGGATCAAGCGCATTAATGAAATTATTAGCGCAATAGGCGTAAGGGCTTATGAGGAAATATTTATTATTCTGCACATTTTTTATCGATATACCAACCATCTTTATAGTACTGATAGTATTGTTTCTTTATTTCTATTAATGTGTTTTTGGGAGATAGTTTTAAAAAATAATAAGTGCACTGGTTTGCCCATGGCACAGATATATATATATTTGCTTTATTATCGACAGATAAGGATTGTATGTTTAACTTATCGAAAGATTTTAGTATATTCTCAATGATTGTTATGTCTTTTTGGGGTAATGTATTTTCTCTATTATTATATACATCTTTCGTGTAATATATTTGTTTTGAAAATATATGCCTTTTAATTACATATGTTGTATCGTGATATTTAATGAAATATACTCCTTTTCGATATAATATATTCGTATTTTGGAATTCTGAGAAATCTGTATTTTTAAATGTGTTAAATTTGCATTGAAGACTTTTATTATTAGAACAAGAATATAAATAACTTATACAAAATAATATTGTACATATTGTTAGCATTGTTTTCATTTCCTTAATCTCCTATAATTTTGTGATTTAGCATGATATATTCCTTTGATAATAGAGCGTTGGTCATCTTCTGAGTCCCATTGAGAGGAATATCCATTGCGTTTCGAATTAAATTTGCTATTTAAGTGAGCACCTATTTGCAGTTCGGTATACCCAAATCCCACAGTATATCCTGTTGCTCCCCATAGATAATTTCCAAAATTCATAAAATTATGTGCAGTATTATCTCCTTCAGGGAGAAATAAAGAGTTAGAATCTATTCCGTTAAAGTGTGCTTCTGGATATTTTTGTGGGAGAACTGTAAAAGAATAATCAAAATTTCCATTACCTTGACTTTCTATCCCGAAATTTAATTTGTTCGAATCAAAAGCCCCTTGTTCAGCCAACATGGATTGTATGTTCTGCTCATTTACAAAGACAAGCCTATTTATTATTCCATTATCTATATCTCTTGCATCATTTATTGGATCAGCAAAATTAATAAATGTGTATGAATCATATTCTTCTCCAGTTTTAGTCTTTTTTAGGGAGTGAACCATTATTCTATTTGTTCCTTCAGCATTTATTTTTTTTTGGTAGATTCCATTTTGGTTAAAGATATACCAGTCTCTCCCATCCGGATCAACTGCATTAATGAAATTATTAGCGCAATAGGCGTAAGGGCTTATGTGATAATATTCTTCACAAAGCGGATCGGGCTGGTTGAAACGGTTTATCGGCGCGAACAAAGTAC
>CAJKOJ010000134.1 GCA_905201505.1 uncultured Eubacteriales bacterium
ATCGGATTTTTGAAATTTTCTTCAAAAAACACTTGACTTTTTATTAGCAGGCTTTTATAAAACATGTAGTTGTAGCTTACCTATATCAAATTATATGTCTCTGTTCTATAGATTATGAATAGTTCTTTGTAATGATCGGCTACAAAGGACCTTAGGATTTCATCATCTTCTGAGAAAAAAGTCATTCACAAAAAATGAATTCAGTTCTAACATTCATCAGTTCCATACTTTGCGAAATGGATAAAAAGACCATTAAAGATAGGTTCACAGAAATGTATGTATGACACATTGAGGATGCATATCACCTTTTTCTTAATTTCTGAATAACTTCCATCATAACAGAATTTTTACCTACCAATAATATAGCCACATATACAATAGCAGATCCCAAAATCGTTACTGCAAGCCGGACTAGATATGAACCAGTAAAAACTATATAACAAGCTTTTCCAACAATTACTATCCCGATACATCCAATAATTATCGAAACAAGATCATGATTTATGTGATTTAAATGGATGTCATTCTTTGAGTAATGGATTGACATAAAGCAAACTATAATTTCTGCAATAATTGTAGTAATTGCAGCACCATTAATTCCAAACAAAGGAATTAGAATAAAATTTAAACCTATATTCATTCCTGCACTAATAACAGTTGCCTTGAATACAGCTTTTTCCTTTTTGTTAGGTACTAAGATACATTGAGTATACAAATACGCTAGCAAAGAAAAGAAAATAGCAATGCACAGCAAACGCAGAACATTTGTTCCGCCTAAATAATTTTCTCCTCCTACTAACCGTACAACATCGCAACTTGTAATATACAATCCTACAATTGATGGTAGCATTAATATCATTAAGATATTAAAAACATGAGAAAATAATTCATTAACTGCTTTTTTCTCCCCACGCTGTAACAAAAGAGTAAAACGAGGAATTAATACCATCAATGCAGCCGCAAGTATATTCTTTACAATAGTATAGATTTGAACAGCTGTACTATAAATCCCCACCTGATAATCGTTTGTCATGAATCCAAGCATAATTATGTCAGAACCGACATAAATACTAATAGCCACTGAAGTTGAAAATATTACCAGAACAGGCTTAATATGTTTTTTTAAATTGCAATGAAGAATAAATTTAAATTTACAATATTTTATTCTTACATAAATCAAATTAATTATATGTGAAGCCGATCTCGAAAAAGCAATAATAGCTATATATTTGTACAAATCATCAGAGGACTTAACTAAGGCGAGAGTCAGTATAAGTGATAATGCTTGTACACCAATTGACTGGATAGTTGCAAACAAGAAATCTTCATATATATTACAAATCCAACTTACACCTATTGTAGTAAAGATAATCTCTGTTGCTAATATTGCAATTGCTAGCGTATAGTTATGAAATTGCTCTCCTACTATGACAGTAATTATTAAACATGCATAAGATATTACAGTGGACAATATGTTGATACTGAATACTTCACTCACAAATTTTTCAATTTGTTCCTTATCTTCTCTATATTGAATTCCTTCTCTAATAGCATATGTAGAAATTCCAAGGCCCGCCAATAGCACAAAATACGAAACTATTGATGAACAAAAATTATATATTCCAATATTCTCAACCTGTAAAATTCTTGAAACATATGGAAATGTTATCAGCGAAAATATCAGACTCAAAACGGTTTTTAAAGTATTAAGGATAGCATTAGTCTTTAATGACTTCTGTTTCATTTGAATTATACCATTAGTCTCTATATATTTTCTTCATATGCTAAAATATATAAGAGACTTAAATGTTCCTTTTTCCTATTTAATCAATCAATTACTCTTATATTATTTCATACCTATATTGTTTGGATTCATTCTTATTCCTCAATCCCCTTCTTCGGTATCCAATCAAGTTATGCAAAATCTATTAGCTCTGCATGTAAATTGCCTATATATTCTTCTATCATTCCTTTTATCAGCTTGACCACAACAATATAAAATTGTATTCGTGTTCCCCATCTAACATAAACATTACATCTTGGGGAATCGAACACAAATTACCAGTTCTTAATTTATAATGTTTTAGCTCATACTGGCAAATGTTTAAATCTCCATAAGTATATTTTCCTATTGAAATATTACTAAATTGATCATCTTTATAGCTGCTCCTATTAATTATTGTAAAATTATGATAGAAACAAAAAACCCAGTATTTTCAATGGCTGAATAGCAAAGGTGTAGGAATA
>CAJKOJ010000135.1 GCA_905201505.1 uncultured Eubacteriales bacterium
TAATTTTGATTGGAAAATTAACATTTTTTATATACTTAATTAAAAATTTACATATTTTTTTGTCGATATATGATATACTTTATATATGAAGAGGTATTTGACAGCTTTTCTTAAATGTATCTTAATTTCTCTATTAAAAAATACAGATGCAGATATAAATACAGGAGGATTACTATGAAGTTATTGAAAAAAATTGCATACACAGTTCTTAGTTTGACAATTTCTGTGTCGGCTATTGCCGAAGTTCATATTGTAAATGCAGCAGAGAGTACATTAGCAGTTACAGGAGGATGGTATGAAACTGCTTATGCTGAATGGACAAATGAAATTAGTGAGGAAAAGGCAGTTGTTGAGTACAGAGCTGTCGGAAGCAATGAATATAAAGCAGTTGACGGCGAACTGATAAGAAGTCTTGAAAATGGAAATGGAAGAGTAGATATTCCAGGTCTTGAAGCAGGCAATTACGAAATTAGAATTACTACAGGAGATGGCAGTATATTTAATGAAACGGTAAAGGTTACTGCTTATGACCGTTCGGGTTATGCACATTACAACCACGGTGATTTGGGTGCATATAACGATAATGGTACATTAAAGACAGATGCTTATGTAATATATGTTACAAATGAGAACAAGAATCGTGTAAAATACGGAAGCTATACAGGTATTGGCAACATACTTAAAAATGCAGCAAAAATAAACAGACCGTTGGCTGTGAGAATAATTGGTAAGGTAGACACACAGACAAGAGACGCTGATGGTACAAAGACAACTGATATAAATAATGGAGTTGTATCTATAAACGGACTTACAGATAAAGCATCAAGTAATGATTCATACTTTAATATGCTTGATATTTCAAATGCAAAGAATGTTACTATAGAAGGAATCGGAACAGATGCAGTTATTGAAAAGTGGGGCATGGCATTTAAATCAGGTTCGCAAAACTGCGAAGTGAGAAATCTGACATTTAGCAAATATCCTGAGGATGCCTGCAGTATAGAGGGCAGTGATTACAATTCAGCTAAATATTTTTGGTTTCACAATAATGTATTTAATGTAGGTGAAAATAAGTATGATCTTACTGATGAACAGGACAAACATGAGGGTGACGGTTCAATGGATATAAATAAATGCAGTTATGTAACTGCATCTTATAATCAGTTTAATGGTTGTCACAAAACATCATTAAATGGCGGTGGTGACAGTGTTTATCAGTATCACATTACATATCAGCACAATTTCTTTAATGGCTCATCTTCAAGAATGCCTCTTACAAGACATGCAGATGTGCACAGTTACAATAATTATTTCTTAAATGTTGGTAATGCCTGTATTGATGCAAGAGCAAGTGCTTGTGTACTATCAGAAGCAAATTATTTTGAAAACAGCAATAATATTTACAGGATAACTGAAAATAGTTCACAGGGAAATCCGGTGATAAAGGCTGTGGGAGATTATGTCAGCAATAATTCAAAATATAAAAAAAGTGAATATATTTTTACAGAATTAGAGAGAAAAGAAAAGTATAATGTAAGTTCAAATAAAAATATTTATGCTAATTTTGATACAAATCCTTCTGTATTTTACTATAATGAAGGAACAGGGAATTCTGATGTTATGTATATGACAGATGCACTGACAGCAAAAAGTGATGTTGAAAAATATTCAGGTGTAATGACAAACAACGGTGATGTGCTTAACATAACAAATGTGCCTGATGCAGAAATAAGCACAGAAACTACAGAAGCTACTACAGAGGAGACTACAGAAACAACAACAGAGGCAACAACAGAAAGTGACAAGCCTGTTTATGGTGATGCTGATAACAATGGTGTTGTTGAAATTGCGGACGCTGCAGATATATTAAATTATGTATTAAAAGAAGAAAAGACAAAAATGATGCTTGAACTTGATGATTATATGTATTATCTTGATGTGGACGGGGATAATGAGATTACATCTGCGGATGCTGCTTGTATTTTGCAGAAAGTGTTAGATGAAAGCTATAGTTTTGATATTGTAAAATTAAAATTATAGGTAATATTATAAAATTAGGAGTTCTATGGAGTGTATTGTTAAATATTAGTTGTGATTAATTTTTTAATACACTTCATTTGGAGCTCCTTGCTTTTTGTTAAAAAGTGTTGAGGTACAATAGATAGGTAACAGATAAAAATAAAAAGTAAGGTTCAACTTT
>CAJKOJ010000136.1 GCA_905201505.1 uncultured Eubacteriales bacterium
TATGTTAATATATTTATTGAATAATATAATCTTTTGTTTGAAGGTAAGACGATTTCAATAATCAAGTATGAAATGCCATAACAGCTGATGTTATTAAGTTTATTTTTGCAGTATACAATAATTATACCTCAGGTTCAACATAATTTTTATTATAGAATTTAAAATACAACAAATGGGATTGCATTAACTTTATAAAAGCTGCTGTTTTATGGCTTATAGGAATAAAATTTTTTTGATAATGTATGCTTAGAGGAATCATATAATAAATTTTCTTGTCAGTAAGCCAAGCTTTTTTATCCTTTGTCAAAGCATAAAACACTGCATTTAATATTACAGCTAAATTGATGAAATATTAACAATAGTTTCAACAGCCTTAATCATACTCTCAACACATATAAACTCATAAGGTCCGTGAAAGTTGTGACCGCCAGTAAAGATATTTGGGCAGGGCAGCCCCATATAAGAAAGTCTTGCACCATCTGTACCACCTCTTATAGGTTCAATCTTTGGTTCGATACCAGTTTTCTTAATGGCATTTACTGCTTTATCAAGGATATATTTGCTGTTATTTATTATTTCTGCCATATTATAGTACTCATCATAAAGATTTAAAACAAGAGTGTTGTCACCATATTTTGAGTTCAGAGATACGACAGTTTCTTCTATTAAATGCTTTCTGTTTTCAAAGTTATTTTTGTCAAAATCTCTTATTATATAGTCGAGATGAGCTTTTTCAACATTACCGCTTAATTTGGTTAAGTGAAAAAAGCCGTCATAGCCGTCAGATGCAGATGGAATTTCATTCGGGGGAAGCATAGAATTAAACTCACAGGCAATAAGAGAGGCGTTTATCATCAATCCTTTTGCACTGCCGGGATGAACACTTTTACCTGTTATATCAATTTTTGCTCTTGCTGCATTAAAATTTTCATAGCTTATTTCTCCTACTATTCCGCCGTCAATAGTATAAGCATAATCACAGCCAAAAGTTTTAACATCAAAGTAATCTGCACCTGCACCTATTTCCTCATCTGGAGTAAAGGCTATTTTAATAGTAGAATGTTTTATTTCAGGATGCTCAATAAGATATTTTAAGGCAGTTATTATTTCTGTTATTCCTGCTTTATCATCAGCACCTAAAAGGGTGGTACCGTCTGAACAAATAATAGTCTTTCCTATATAATAGTTTAATTCGGGAAATTCATTTGGTGAAAGAGCAGGTCCTTTTCTCTTTATATCAAAACCATCATAATTTTCTGTTATAATAGGGGTTATACCGTATCCACTGCAATCGGGACTGGTGTCCATATGAGCAATAAAACCTATCGTATCACCTTCAGCGTTACCAGGCAAAGATGCTGTTACATAACCGTACCGGTCAATTGAAATATCTTTTATACCTATACGCATTAATTCACCTGCAAGGACTTCAGCGTAATAATTCTGAGCTTCTGTAGAAGGATAAGTTTCACTGTCAGGATCAGAAGTTGTGTCATATTTTATAAGTCTTGTAAATAAGTCAATAATAGTTTCTTTCATATAAAAATCTCCTTTTTATACTGCTTTTATATAGTGTAACACATATAATAAAAAAAATCTATAAAAAATAAAAAAAATGCTTGACATTGTTTTTTTGTTATGATATACTTTGTTTTGTTGAGGCGGTTAACGACCTAAACAACAATTAAATACAATGCAGAGGTGTCCGAGCGGTTTAAGGAGCTGGTCTTGAAAACCAGTGATCTCGAAAGGGACCGTGGGTTCGAATCCCACCCTCTGCGTTATTTTTTTGCTGATTTTTAATTAGTAAGAAGATGTGAGAGAACATTTGGAGATGTACCCAAGTGGTTGAAGGGGCTCGCCTGGAAAGTGAGTAGGTCGTGAAAGCGGCGCGAGAGTTCAAATCTCTCCATCTCCGTTTTACTAAAAAAATAAACTGCAGAAAAATAAAAAAAAGGTGTTGACAAAGGTTGAAACTTGTGATAAACTAAACAAGTTGTGACTGAAAAGGCAACAAGACAAGAGCGGATAAAAAAGGTGAAAAAAACCTAAAAAAGTTCTTGACAAAAGCAAAGAGATATGCTATACTAAATAAG
>CAJKOJ010000137.1 GCA_905201505.1 uncultured Eubacteriales bacterium
ATATGTCTAATCCTGACCTTATTTATCCGGGTCAGGTAATCAAGTTAAAGTAAGGGGGGATGATATGGCTACTCAGGTTGAAACCGCAATAAAAAAAGCAAGGAGTATGAAAGGTTCTCATGCCTACGATAATTATTGTCAGAGATTTGTGAGAATATGCTATGAAGCGGCGGGAATATACGGTAATGCAGGAAGTGCCAGAGAAGCCTGCAGAAAATGGAAGGTATCAAACTCCAAGTCAGATATACCTGTAGGTGCGGCTGTCTATTTTTCAAACAGTAATGACGGACACGTTGGAATATATGTGGGTAACGGTAAAATGATACACGCATGGGGCTCAAAAGGCGTCATTGAATCTAAAATAAGTATATGCAGAAATTATGAAGGATGGGGCTGGCAGGGAGGAAAGAAACCTTCAGGTGCAGGAGTAATCAGGAGTTCTAATTCAAATTCAGGCTCGGAAGCATCACAAAAAAGTGTTGAACTGTGTTCTACAAGCATTGTTTCTGTACTGAATACGGGAGATAAGGTCAAGGTCAGAGAATATTGCAGAAATATAAACAATACAGATGGCAAATATGAACTGCACATAATAGGCAATGGCATTGACTATATGCCTATGGTACTTGACAGTGTGGAATGGAGTACTGAATGGATTGATACAGCAGGAAAACTTACTTTTACTATTTTAAAAGACAGCAATATTAATATTGCTGAGGGCAATGTGGTTATATTTAAAGAAAACGGAAACGGCGTTTTTTACGGATATTTATTTGAAAAAAGTAAAGGAAAAGACGGGAAAATAAATTGTACTGCATACGACCAGCTGAGATATTTTAAAAACAAGGATACATATTGCTATAAAAATATGAAATATTCTGATGTGCTTAAAATGATTGCAAACGACTATGGGCTTAATTGCAGTGAGGATATGGCTGATACCGGATATGCAATACCTGCCAGGATTGAGGACAATGAAAGTCTTTTTGATATTCTTAAAAATGCAAGAGAGCTTACTATGAAAGCAGTAAATCAAATTTATATAATGTATGATGATTTTGGATTGCTTACAATTAAGGAACTTAATGACCTTAAAACAGACTACTGGCTGACTGAAAGGACTGCTGAAGACTTTGACTATAAAACATCTATTGACAGCGATGTTTACAACAGAATACAGCTTTATAAAGATGACAGTACTACAGGGAACAGGGAAAAGTATATTTACGAAGACGGAAGCACAATAAACAGCTGGGGTATACTGCAAAAGACTGTTAAGCTGGAGGAGGGTGAAAATCCTGATGTAAACGGACCTTTGGTACTTAATAAGTATAATCATAAAAGCAAAACGTTCACTGTGAAAGGCTGCTTTGGCGATATAAGGCTAAGAGGCGGTGCAAGCATATTTGTGAGTATTGATGTGGGCGACACTGTATATGACAAGGCTTTGTTTTTTATAACAAAGGCAAGCCATAGTTTTGGCAAGGAATATACTTGTGACCTGACACTTGTGGGAATGAGTGAAATGAATTTTGTTGGTGACAGTGATTTGTAAATTTTGCCGGGAGGAATTTAAATGTATAATAATGATTTATTTAATCTTTTGAAGCAAATAGCTGTGAATGCTGTTGCAAGTACAAAACCCTGTAATTGGTGCTACGGTTATGTAAAGAGCAGTGCTCCTTTGAAAGTGGCGTTAAGTGATAAACTGGAAATTGACAGTGATTTTATTGAATTTGGCAGTTTCAGGGAGGAAAATTTGGAACCGGGGGATAAGCTGATACTTTTGCAGAAAGCGGGAGGGCAGTTTTTTTTACTGTTAAATATAATAAAAAATAAGAGGTAAAAAAAACTGCATAGTCAGCTTTTTTCTGTTAGATAAAATATAAAATAAGAGGCAAAATGTTCAAGGGGTGTTTTTTTGATTTATGTATAAAACAGGCAATAAAACTGAATTGAAATTTATATAAAAAAGCAGACAAAAGTGAGACCGGGGAACCGTCCCCCGGTCTTTTGTGAAAGGGGTGATTTTATGCTGCCGGCTGAAAGCGGTGTGCAGGTAATAAGTTATTTTGATGTGGAAAAA
>CAJKOJ010000138.1 GCA_905201505.1 uncultured Eubacteriales bacterium
ACCTCCTAAGTAGATTTTGGTTATTTACCTTGTCTACTTAAGAGGTATCATATCAGAATCTTGATAATTATCGGTTTTAAATTTAATATTTAAATGCGGACAGGGGGACTTGAACCCCCACTCCTGAGAACTAGATTCTAAGTCTAGCGCGTCTGCCGATTCCGCCATGTCCGCAAATAACGTATTTATTATACTGTTTTATTCAGTGTTTGTCAAGGCAAATATTCAGAAAAAAACATATAAAAAAATACAAAAAATTGTAGATTTTATATTTGAGAAGTGGTATAATCTATACAATTATTATTTTTTGGAGGTAATACATAATGTTAAAAACTTTAAGCACTGACAAGGCTCCTGCTGCTATCGGGCCATATTCACAGGGAGTTGTTTTAGATAACATTGTTTTTACATCAGGTCAAATTGCTATAAATCCTGCCAACGGAGAAATTGAAGGCAACACTATTGAGGAACAGACTGAACAGGTTATGAAAAATCTTCAGGCTATTCTTGCCGAAGCCGGTACAGATATGACTAAGGCTGTAAAGACAACTTGTTTCCTTGCAGATATGAATGATTTTGCAAAGTTTAATGAAATTTACGGCAAATATTTTACAACTAAGCCTGCACGTTCTTGTGTTGCTGTTAAAACACTGCCTAAGAACGTTCTCTGTGAAGTTGAAGTAATTGCTGTTAAATAAGGAGTATTGTTATGTTGACACTTGATAAAGTTTATCACGCAGCGTATACTCTTAAAAATGTTATAAGAGATACTGCTGTTATTCAGGCACCTAATATTAACCCCAAATCTGATGTTTATTTAAAGACAGAAAATTTACAAATTACAGGTTCATTTAAGGTAAGAGGTGCTTATTATAAAATTTCACAATTAAGTGACGAAGAAAAAGCAAAAGGTGTTATTGCCTGTTCTGCAGGTAATCATGCTCAGGGAGTTGCTTTGGCTGCTACTGCAAACGGCATTAAATCACTTATTTGCCTGCCTGACGGAGCACCTATTTCAAAGGTTGAGGCAACTAAAAAATATGGTGCTGATGTTTGCCTTGTAAAGGGAGTATATGATGACGCTTATGCAAAGGCTATGGAACTTAAAGATGAAATGGGTTATACATTCATTCATCCCTTTGATGATGTAGATGTTATTGCCGGACAAGGCACAATAGGACTTGAAATACTGGAACAGCTGCCTGAAGTTGATGCTGTAATAGTACCTGTAGGCGGCGGTGGTCTTATTTCAGGAGTTGCTTATGCTATTAAAAGTTTAAGACCTGAATGCAAAGTTTATGGAGTTCAGGCTGAGGGTGCACCATCAATGTACAATTCTCTGAAAGAAGAACATATTTGTAATCTTGAAGCAGTAAAGACAATTGCAGATGGTATTGCTGTAAAAACCCCGGGAGATAATACTTTTGACATTTGTTCAAAGTATGTTGATGAAATTGTAACTGTAACCGATGATGAAGTAGCGTCTGCTATACTTGCCCTTATGGAGCAGCAGAAGCTCGTGTCAGAGGGAGCAGGTGCAGTGTCTGTAGCAGCAGCTATGTTCAATAAAGTTGATGTTAAGGGGAAAAAAGTTTGCTGTCTTATTTCAGGAGGCAACATTGATGTAACTATCTTATCAAGAGTTATTTCAAGAGGTCTTTTAAGTTCAGGACGTTCTCTTTCCATTAAAATTGAGCTTTCTGACAAACCCGGACAGCTTGAAGCTGTGTCAAAAATTATTGCAGGTTTAGGCGGAAATATTGTATCTATTTATCATGACAGATATGACCTTAATATTGACATTGTATCATGTATTCTTGACTTAAGAGTTGAAACAAGAGACCATGAACATATTAAGGAGATTATAGGAAAACTTAAAGACGAAGGCTTTAAAATAGTGGATTAAAAAGCTGTTTTTCATATCAATGTAAATTAATAACAAATGAGCAGTTACCATAAATATTTTTGGTAACTGCTCATTTTTCTGCTCATCAAAAGTTTAATTCTTTTAAAGCCAATAATCTATACTAATAGCTAAATTTCTGAAAAAGACCATCAAATATTTTAATATT
>CAJKOJ010000139.1 GCA_905201505.1 uncultured Eubacteriales bacterium
GTTCAGCCCGTCATAAGACAGTCTGAAGTGCGCACTGTCGTGAGCCGAATAATAGTCATCGGCGATATTCCCGTTATAAAGAGGCTCGACACCCTCCGGAAAATCTTCGTTATAATATATCTTCTCGTTCATAATTATTGTCTTGAAAAATAATATTTTAGATTTCCCAAAAGTTGATAGGGATCTATATCAATGAAAAATCTTTATTTTTTTCTTTAATGTTGAAGTTATTATATAAACGATAGTCACAATAATATAACATAGAAAATATTTACATATTCTGATATATTCTTTAAGCCATTCTCCCACCCATAAAATATCGACTTTATCTCCGTTTCGACCTTCTATCTCATATTTATAACTGACTTCACAATTAATAATTGCATATATAATCACAAATAATAGAATAATTGATATGATAATAAAAACGATTCTAATCCATTTCATAGTTTATCTTGTTTTATAAACTACACTTCTAGTTTTAGATATATTATATATTAGTGCCAGTTTTTATTGTTCTATAAAAATTGCATTTACATATTTTCGTCTTCATCTGAAGTTGTGTCTTTTATTTCAATATTACCTTTGTTCGAGATAGATAATTCAAACCAATAACAAATATCTGTATCAGGCATACATAAATTGATGTTAAAAAATATTCTTTCGTTCTTGTCAACGCTATCTACATTACAGGAACAGATAGAGTATTTTGCTATTTCTTCTTTTGAGATATTAAGAATTAAAGAAATCTCTATTAATCTTTTGTTTTAATGTTTATTGATATATTGTTGAGTTGTTTTAAATAAATTATTTTTCGATTAAAAAAATGTTTGGAAATTGATAAAAATACTGGTTGCCAATTTCCATTTTTAAATACTGCTCTACATCTTTTTTCTTTATAAGAACGATTCTTTCGCTATAAAAATTTGATGCTTTTTCATTTTTAGCAATGAAATATGAAAAAGTTTCATTTGCTGTAATGTTTTTTATAAATGAATATCCTATATTTATTGATTGCTTATTCAATAAATTTTCACACATCATTTCGATTAAATTGAAATCTCCTTTTCTTTTTTTAAAGTAATCATGTATCAGCTCAATATTAGTTCTGTTATTTATTGGTACTAATGACACCCAAGTTAAGTAATCCTCATCTGAATTATTTGTTATCTGGTAGTTATCTATTATTTCGTTTTTTTTAGTAATTCCATTAAAATAATTAACAGAAATAGTATCAATCTGTATCAAGCGTTGAGCATTTAATGTTACAGTATAAAGTAGAAAGGTAAGAAAAAGTATATGAACTCTTGTTTTCATCTTGCTTGCATATTTTTTATAGTTTCTTTTTTAGACTTGATGATCATTTCCATTAAAATTTTATTCCCTTCAATCCATCCACCATCAACAGGCTGGTGACTTGCCCCTTTATGGTTACCACCATTATTAATATACAGTAAAACATGTCCATTAGCTTCGTGACTATAAATTTCTGCTGCCCCTGCGGGCGATAAATTTTTATTGACAATAACAATAATGTTATTATTTGGTGAATTTTGTATACCCTCTTTATCAGGGAATAGGGTTTTTCCCATAAAACCACTTTCTCCAGTGGAGAGTCCACCCATTGTTTCTCCTGTTAAATCTTTATCTGCTTCTGAATCATATCTAGGATCAAAGTCATTATATGACATCGTTACAGTTCCTAATCTCCCATTTTGGTCCATAAATGTAAATTTATTGTCTAATATAACTTCAACCATTCTATTTGAATTAACCAGTGTTTTTAGATTATTAAAATTTAGACTTTTCCCACCATAAGAGTTTAACAATGTTCTGTCAATCAATCCATTTTTATCCAATTTTACGTAATTGCGCGCATCTTTTGGCAATGTATTTTGTATCATTATTAATTCAGCAGTTCCCGCAGGTTTTATTTTTCTCCCGTCGGGATCAAGCGCATTAATGAAATTATTAGCGCAATAGGCGTAAGGGCTTATGTGATAATACTCTTCACAAAGCGGATCGGGCTGGTTGAAACGGTTTATCGGCGCGA
>CAJKOJ010000140.1 GCA_905201505.1 uncultured Eubacteriales bacterium
TTATAAAATTTATTAAATTATATTGACAAATTTTTGAAAATCATATATAATTTTTATACAGTTAATATTTTCACAAAATGCGAAGGGAGGAATAAAAATGGCAAAACAAAAGGTTCATTTAACATCAAAAGAATATGAGATAATGAAAGTCTTATGGAACAGTGACAGACCTTTGTTAATTTCAGAACTTTTGAAAATGACTAAGAACATTGCTGATAACTCATTACATCCTTTAATTAGCAAGTTAATTGACAGAGGCTATATTAAAGTAGTTGGAAATATGCGAGTATCTAAAACACTAAGCAGACTATACGCTCCTGGAATAACTGTTGATGAATATGCTGCAATGCAGTTAAAGGAAATTTTCAGTATATCAGGCAAGAAGTTTAGACTTAGCGGAGTTTTATCTTACTTTACTAACAACAACAAAAAGAAAGATGAAATTATTGGTGAGCTTGAAGACTTTCTTGAGCAGTATAAAAATGAAAGTGATAAGTAATGGGAGATGTTTACATTGTTTAGTTTAACTCCTTACTCTATAATTGCAGTAACCGTCGTTACAAGTATTTTTATTTTATTCTTTATTCTGCTCACTAGAAAAGATTCTGTAATTACTAGATTGCCAATGTGGTTAATGATGACATTAACCGTTGCAATGTGTTTAAGGTTGTTATTCCCGATAGAATTTCTGTTTTTGAGCCATACGTTTTTATCGTTTGATATACTGCCTCAGTTTGACGCCGCAATTAAAACAAGTGTAAACATATTTGAGAATACAGCTGCAAGTCAAGTAGTATCTATAGTAGATATATTTTGCTATGCCTGGTTATTGGGTGCATTATTTTTCACTTGCAGCTATTTCTTCAAATATTTCAATTTATGCAGACGTGTCAAATATCTTGAGACATCTGATGAAAGACTTTTAAATATTTTAAACAAAGTTAAAGATGAGTATAATTTTAACTTCAATGTTAAAATTATTGTAAGCAGTGCTGTAGAATCACCGTCTGAATTTGGATTTTTCCGTCAGGTAGTTTTTCTCAATGATTACAATTACACAGATGAACAGTTGTTTTACATACTGTCACACGAACTTACTCATTTTTATAACAAATCTAACTGGATTAAATTGTTTTTAGACATAGTCAATTCCGTACTTTGGTGGAATCCTGTTATTTATCTGCTTTGTGAGCATATAAATAACGTATTGGAAATCTATGTTGACGCTCACGTCATTAAAGACACTGATAAGAAATTTAAAGAAAATTATTTACTTTGTCTTTTGGAAGTATATAAATTGTCCTTTACAGGCAATAACCATACTATGGAGTATGTACATCCAATGGCAAAGACTTTAGACAGAAGCTTATTATTAAGACGATTTAATCTTGTTACTACAAAAAGAGCAATTAATATTCCAATGTGTATTTCAATGTTTGTTATTTTAATTATCTATATCTTTGTCTCCACAAGGTATGTAATTCAACCTGGATATGAGTCTCCTGCAGAAGATTTAGTCCCTATGTATGACAAAATTACTGCTGAGAACTCTTATATAGTAAAAGAAAACGACATGTATGTTCTTTATTACAACAATGAACCAATCTTAGGTAACCCATATATTAATGAATTACCAGATGTTCCACTTATAAAGAAATGAGGTATTAATTCATGAAATATTCAAAAACATTATCAAGAGTATTTTTAGTTACTTTATGTGCTTTAACTTTAAGCATGTCAACTGCTGCATTTGCACAGGATTTACAAGAGCCTGCTGAAAGTGTTGTTATGACAGCAGGTGAAACAACTGTTAATCCTAGAGGTGAAGTAACAGGTTATAAGTATAAAGTTGAAAATGGTATCACATATAAAAGACTTTGGTCTTATACTAGTAATTGTTGGATTGACCCATACTGGATTCGTTGTGATTAATGTGTAATTAATAATATATAAT
>CAJKOJ010000141.1 GCA_905201505.1 uncultured Eubacteriales bacterium
ATATGTCTAATCCTGACCTTATTTATCCGGGTCAGGTAATCAAGTTAAAGTAAGGAGGGATGATATGGCAAAAAGAAGTGACGTAACAAAAGCGGCAAAAGCAGAACTTAATTTACATGTAAAGGGCAGACCCAATAAATATACGCAGTGGTATGGGGTAGATGATAACTGGTGTGCTATGTTTGTAAGCTACGTGTGCAACAAGGCAGGTGTACCGACCTCAGTTGTGCCTAAAACAGCTGCTGTTCAGGTGCTATATGACTTTGCAAAAAGTAACAGAAGATTTAAAGCAAAAGACAGCGGATATTCACCTAAGGGTGGAGATATAATGATACAAAAAAGCAATGGTGCAAGCCATACAGGTATTGTTATATCCGCAAGTAACGATACATTTACGACAATTGAGGGAAACAGCGGTAATGCAGTAAGAAAGTGCTCATATACATTAAACTCTGCTTCTTTAACCGGATTTTTTGTACCGGACTATAATGAAAAAGGCAGTGGTTTCTCCGATGATGACGACAGCACAAAAAATGAAAATGTACCTCTTTGTTCTACAAGCATTGTATCATCTGTAAATGTTGGTGAAGATATAGAGAGAAGAACCTATGTAAACCATATAGGAAACACAGGTGATAAGTATGAACTGCACATTATAAATAATGGTATAGACTATGTGCCTATTGTACTTGACAGTGTGGAATGGACTACGGAATGGGCGGATACACCGGGCAAGCTGACTTTTACGATATTAAAAGACAGTAATATAAACATTACAGAGGGGAATGTGGTTATATTTAAGACAGGCAAATACAACGTGTTTTATGGGTATTTGTTTGAAAAAAGCAAAGGGAAAAGCGGAGAGATTAAATGTACTGCATACGACCAGCTAAGATATTTTAAAAACAAGGATACATTATGCTATAAGAATTTTACATATACAGAAGTCTTGCAGACTATAGCCATTAAGTACGGTCTAATTTATAGCAGCAGTATAGCCGATACGAAATATAAAATCCCCGCAAGAGTAGAGGACGACGAGAGCCTTTTTAACGCTCTCCAAAACGCGAGAAAACTTACACTCTATGCTACAGGGAAGCTGTATATTTTGTTTGATGACTTTGGGTCCATGACAATAAAAGCTGTTGAGGATTTAATGACAGATTATCTATTAACAGAACAAGGTTTTGAAGACTTTGAATACAAGACATCTATTGATGATGAGGTTTATAATCAAATTCAAATGTACAGAGATGATAATGACACAGGAAATAGAGCAATGTACATATATCAGGACGGCACTAATATAAATAAGTGGGGTTTGCTGCAGAAAACCATAAAGCTGGAAGACGGAGATACACCGGAGATATATGGCAAACAAATACTTTCTATTTACAATCAAAAGAGCATAACCTTAAGTGTTAAGGGTTGTTTTGGAAATCCTAACTTAAGAGCAGGAGCAAGCCTGTTTTTGAGCCTTGATGTAGGTGACACTGTATATGACAAGGCTTTATTTTTTATAACAAAAGCAACACATAAATTTGGCAAAGAGTACACCTGTGATCTAGAACTTGCAGGTCAAAAGAATTTTGTTGGGGAGGTATAAATATGTACAATGATTTGTTTAATCTTTTAAAGCAGATAGCAGTGAATGCTGTTGCAAGTACAAAACCCTGTAATTGGTGCTATGGGTATGTAAAGAACAGTGCTCCTTTGAAAGTGGCATTAAGTGATAAACTGGAAATTGACAGTGATTTTATTGATTTTGGCAGCAGGAAAATTGAAAGCCTTGAAGTTGGTGATAAACTGATACTTTTGCAGAAAGCGGGAGGTCAGTTTTTTTTATGCCTTGATGTAATTAAGAAAGGGGATGAATGATATGCTGCCGGCTGAAAGCGGTGTGCAGGTAATAAGTTATTTTGATGTGGAAAAA
>CAJKOJ010000142.1 GCA_905201505.1 uncultured Eubacteriales bacterium
CCTTAAATTTTAATATTTTCAGGTACAGAATTTTTATAATTCTGTACCTGTTATATGGAGGTGATATAATGAAAATAAAGTCGATATTATTTAATACAGACACTTCTAAATTTATAAATACAGCCTTGAATTTAAGATACAGCTATAACACTCCTATGACCTATCCTGAATATGACATTTCAACTGCTAATAATGCCTTTGTATGTTATGTATCAGATAAAATAAACAATAATCTTGAATTAGAAGTAAATATAGATGATTTTCCCAATGAACTTCATGATAAATGGATCACAATAAAAGCAGAAAATACAAATACAGCAGATACTATTTTAGGAGACAGCGACGAAAAACGCATAGGTATTACCGGTCATAGTATACAGGGAGGCAGCTTTAAACTTAAATTCAGCAGCAACACTATAAGCCAACATAATATTGGTAAATTTTATTGTATTTTAAACTGGAAATATAAATTAGATAATAGTGAGGACTGGATAGATATTGAGCAAACAGGACACGTTATTTATACTATTCCTCATGAACCTCTAAAAGCTGTATGGTCAACTCAAAATATATCCTCAAAATACACTCCATGGATTGAAGGGCTTAATTATATCTGTACGCACTTCGGCTCCTCCTCAGGTTTTCTATCTGACAGTGATATATGCAATGAAACAGCTTCATACATTAATAACGGAAATTACACCTATACAGGTAATACAAGCTACAGCAGCTTTAATCTCAACATAATACCTAAAAAAACAATATTTAAAGCTGTCAAATTTATAAATGATTTGCAAACTTCTTCTTCAACAGCACCGCTATCAGTAAACTGCAATGATTGTGCAAGTATTAACGCTTTTTTCTTAAGCCTTCTTGGTATACACACAGATATACTTTACTTGTCTGATACATATCCATTTAGTCATGGCTTTATGTGCAATCAAATTTTATCAATTGGCAGTACAACATGGGATGTTCCTTTCAGCTCTACAGCAAGTGCAGGTATATTTAGGTATCATGCAGTATGTTCTTCAACTGCTGCAGGAGCTTTATATCAAATAACTGACAGCTGCCTTAAAGTTGACGGCGGTACAGACCCTTGGATTCCTGATGTACCTGCTGCCAGCATAAAAAACCCGACATTGCCTCTTAGTATGAATTTTGCAGATCCTACAACCGATCCGGCACATAATATACCGGCTCCGCCTTATATAAATAGTTTTTACAGGGAAAGACTTTGTTCCAATCCTGTAGGTATACAAGAGTGCAAAGCTGTGGCAGTAAGCAGTGTTCTTGAACTTATAGCTGATACAAACTCCATCTTATTTTATAATTTATATGAACACGATACCCCCCAGAACCCACTTCTTATGAATAGTTTTACAGGCATCTTAACCTGCAAAAAGAATAATACCAATCTTTGCTGCAATTATACATTAAATGAAGTTTACAAAAAGAGAGAATATATATCAACAAACAAACTAAGCTTTACAGATACTCTGTATCTTGACGATATTGAAAACAGCTCTGCAAAAGTAAGTTTTTATAATCTTAACAACAGCAAAGAAGCTGTATTGCTCCTTGACAATTTTTTAAGCACAAGCTCACAAATTTATAAAACAACGGAGGCCCTCTGTAATCTTGCTGATATAGCAATTATAACAGGCTCCCAGAAAGAAAAGTTTTTAGCATTTGTTAAAGAAAATAAAGTTGTTCTTATTACTCTTAATGATAACTGTGCTATGAGTGTTTTTGATATAGCACATTCAATAATAGAACAAATTGAGCAAAACTAATTTTGTAATCTATAGAAAAAATATTATATGTATATAAATATAAAAAGTCTGCCTCAAAGCTTATACAGCTTGAGGCA
>CAJKOJ010000143.1 GCA_905201505.1 uncultured Eubacteriales bacterium
GTATAGTTATTGTGGTGGAAATCCTGTTGCGTTTTGGGATCCAAGCGGATTGAAAGGAAAAAAGATTAATGTAATGAAAGCTAAGCAAAATAATGATAATAATTGCTGGGCTGCTGCATTAGCCATGGTTATTGCTTATGAAGAAGGTATTACTGCGGAAACCGATGAAGAGCAGAAAAAAATTACAGATGATATTCAGAACCAAGTTGTAGGTTATGTAGAAGAAGCAGGTAGAAATGTTACAGCGAAGACAATGGGTGAGGTTAATGGTAAACTTGGCAGAATTTCAATATATGAAAAAGAAGGGTCAGAGGGCAGCGGTCAGAAAAAATATGCAAATGGAACAGAGCCAATATATTATGAGAAGTTTCCTGATGTCAGAGTAATGGAAGAAAAAAATATAGAAGGAGGGGAGTTAAGGTCATATATTATAGACCAAATTGGTAAAGAACATCCGGTTATTCTTTTATACAATTGTGGCGGAGCAGGACATTTTGTAGTTGTTACGGGATATGACATCAGCGGCAGCAATATGACAGTAACATATAATGACCCGTGGACAGGTACAGAAAAGACTGCTTCAATAGAAGAGATGAAAGGTTATTTGGGTGGAGTAGGATATAATTATTCTAATGCGTATGGTATAAGAGATAATGAAGAAAGGTTTGATGAGGAATGAAAAAATTTTTTATAGTGATTTTAATATTAAGTGTTATTTTTAATGTTAGTATTGTATTGGCTTCATCGCGCGGGATAGATATTGATAAAGTAGAACATCAATTAGGAACAGTTAAATATGATATTAAAATAGACGGTGTAAATTCAAATAAAAGTATTAATGTAAGAGAATTTGACCCTGAAGTTGGTGATTATGTTTCTTTAAGAGCATTTGTTGAAGCACTGGGCGGAAGCATTGAATGGGAACCTAATGATTTAAACAAAGATTTAGGCAAATTTGAACTTTTGGGGTATAAATATACAATGGAATTGGATTCTTGTTTATCATCTATTCATGAAATACCAAACAAATATTATGAGTATTATTTACCGATTAATTTATATACAGAAGTAGATGGGAAAAAGATAGTGTTTAATATGAATAATTGGATTAATGCTATAAGTGTAAGATTTGAAAATGATACTATTTATATAAATATTACATCATTAAGAAGACTTTTACCTAAAATGGGATATTTGATTAACTTTAATAAAGATGATAAAAGTGTCAATTTAAAAACATATAATTTTGATGATGAAAAAAGAATAGTATTGGAAAAGTTTCCAATTGAGAAGTTTGATTTAAGTTATTATAGTGATAGTTATGAGGAATATATAGAAGATACACGAGACCCCAATATATATTATTGTTATGATATTTTTTCTAAACAAGCACGTAGTACAGAGGATATCGAATCAAGGTATCTTAAAAATGTAGCTCCAACTTATAAGAGTATGTATTATTGTGATAATCCTGATGAGAATTTTTATAAGGAATTGTTTAAGGGACTTCTTACTGATAGTGAGAATATAGAATTAAGTGTTAAATATGATGAAGATATAGACGCTTATATCATATTTAATAAGCCGTATGATGATGTCAGTGTACTTGATAAAACATACAAAATTATGGCTGTACGAAAGTATGATAATATGATTATGTATCTGCACATATAAAATTATGTGTAAGGATTTGGGAGCAGGATGGAAGTTTAATTTCTGTCTTGCTCCTAAAAAATATATATAATATAAAATGAAAATGTACTGGCAGAGACAGGAGTAAGAGTAGATACAGCAACAAAGAGCTATGAATATGATATGCT
>CAJKOJ010000144.1 GCA_905201505.1 uncultured Eubacteriales bacterium
TTAAAAATATTTAAATGAACACTAAATTTACACATATTATCAACCCTTCTAATATAAAATATAAAAAACATATAACATATTTATAAATCCAGGTTATAAACATTCTTAATTTACATTATCAATTAAACTCCCTATTTTCTACAAAATTTTATTACGTAAATACTTAAATATATGATTTCATCTGTTTTGTTTAATTATACAAAATTTTTCTTTATAAAATCCTATCTATACACAAAAATTTCTTTAACAAGTTCACATTTATTATTTTGCAAACACGCGCATTGTTAAAATATTATCATACTTATATTCTTTAAAACACATTTTTATTAAATCTGCACATTTTTTATTATAAATATGGCAAAATAAAATATACTGGCAATTAAGAATAAAATATAGTATAATACCATATAAAGATTGTTAATTAATTATCAATCTTTAACATTTATTTTGGAGGTTATAAATATGATTGATATGAGAAAATGTGCAGTTATAGGCTGTGGCTTTGTAGGCTCAAGTTCTGCTTTTGCTCTTATGGAAAGCCGTTTGTTTAATGAAATTGTTTTAATAGATGCTAACAAGAAAAAAGCTGAAGGTGAGGCAATGGACATAAGTCATGGTATGCCCTATGTAGGTAATATCGATATTTATGCCGGTGACTATAAGGATATTAAAGATGCAGGAATTATTGTCATTACAGCAGGTGCCGGACAAAAGCCTGGTGAAACAAGGCTTGACCTTGTCAATAAAAATGTAGAAATTTTTAAGTCAATAATTCCTGCTATTACAGAATATAATAAGGAAGCAATTCTTCTGGTTGTCAGCAATCCTGTAGATATACTTACCTATGTTACATTAAAACTTTCAGGCTTTCCTAAAGAAAGAGTAATTGGAAGCGGCACTGTTCTTGATTCTGCCAGACTTAAATATGTTTTAGGAAGACACCTTGATGTAAATCCTAAAAGTGTTCATGCTTATATAATAGGTGAACACGGAGACAGCGAACTTGCAGTATGGTCAAGTGCCAATATAAGCGGTATTCCAATCAGCGATTTTTGTGAACTCAGAGGACATTTTAACCATAATGAAACAGAGCACAAACTTTTTAACGAAGTAAAAAACAGTGCTTATGAAATAATAGAAAGAAAGGGTGCCACTTACTATGGCATTGCCCTATCTGTAAGACATCTCTGCCAATGTATTGTAAATGATGAACACAGTATTCTTCCTGTGAGTTCTTACCATGAAAACGGGTATTATGACATTTCAGGAGTTTGTATGAGCGTACCTACAATAGTTGGTCAAAGCGGTATACAACAAGTACTTGAAATAAATCTTGATCATGTAGAAAAAAATGCCTTAAAGGAATCAGCACGTGCCCTTAAATCTGTTATTGATGGACTTGATATATAATAAATCAATATTTTAAAAAAATATACCCTGTGAATTTTATAAACTTAAATTTACAGGGTTAATATATAACTATTCGTCTTAAGTAAAAAAACTATACTTTTTCCTTATTATTATTATTTTTTCAATTTATATAGCAATACTTACAATAAGAAAAAACAAACCTATAATACCCTAAGCAAGAAAAAAGGTTTTAAAACAGCAATATATATTGGCTGCGTCTCTTGAAAAATGGATTTATTCAGTAAAATAAAATACTTAAAACAAACAACAAAAATTTAATTATTTGTTGAGGTACAATAGATAGGTAACAGATAAAAATAAAAAGTAAGGTTCAACT
>CAJKOJ010000145.1 GCA_905201505.1 uncultured Eubacteriales bacterium
ATTAAATACAAAAAAGTCTCGTAAACACTAATGTTTACGAGACTTTTAATTAAAAGTTTATATATTTATTCAATGCAAATTTTTTGCATTACAATATAGTATATATAGTCTTTTATCATTTACTATACTATGAAATATTAATTATACTCTACATTTATAGAATATATATTTACATTATCTTTTTCTGAATAAATATATAAACTATCTACTCTTCCTTCATAGTCAACGCTGCCAATACTAAGCTCTTCACCTGCAGAAATAGTTCCAAGTACAGTTCCATCTTCCTTAACAACCTTAAGGCTTCTTGAGTCACTGTTTGAAGCAGCAGCAATACTTATTTTACAATTTCTTGTTACATCAAGCTTAACTGCTCTGTTTGAAGGACTTCCTTTTCCTTTTAAAGAAAGACAGTAATTATATGTAACACCATCTAAAGTCCTTGTATTTTCCTTCACCTGTACCGGATTAGCTTCATTAGCTAAAATACTCATATCACCAATTGTTACATCTGATGTAATTGTTCCAAGGCTGCTTAATTCAGCATCGCTGAAATTCCATATATCAGTCTCACTGCCTGTTTTTATCATAACACAAGCCCATCCTGCCCATGTAGGAGTTGTATAGCCTGTACTACCTTCATAAAAATATAACACCAAATTAGGGTTACACCAATCGAAAATATTATCGTCTTCTAAAATATGATTTGGTGCATCTCCTTCAAAATAAACCTTAATGAGATTTTCACATCTAATGAAAGCATTATCATAAATATCAGTTACACTTTCAGGGATAATTATTTCACTAAAATCATTATTTGCAAATGCATAATATTCTATATATTCAAGCTGTGAGTTTTCCTCAAATGTAACATTTTCAATATGTGCTTCATCAAAAGCGTGTCCATCAATTCCTATTACAGTATTTGGTATAAACAATGATTTTGCATTCTTACATTTCTCAAAAGCCCATGAACCAATATGCTCAATACCATTTTCAATAGTAATATTACCTACTCTGTCCCACTCAGAAAAAGCTTCTTTATCAATACCTGTTATTTTAGTACCATTAATTTCACTTGGAATAACTAAGTCTAAAGGATTCTGAAGAATACCATCCTCATATACAGGTTCTACATCATCAATATATCCTGTAATTTTACCTGTATCCTCATTATAATAAAAACAATCATAAATAATATCATCTGCATGGGCATTGTCATCTTCTGACACTTCACACACTTCTGCATTATCTTCGTTTGCTGCAGATGTTTCATCTTCAGCAGCAAAGGCAAATAAATTAGAACTTCCTAAAACCATTGTTGCAGTAATTAAAGTAGCAATAGCTCTTTTGTTAAATTTCATGTTAAATCTCCCTTTCTTTTAATAAACATAATGATTCCTTCGGTTATAAATATATACTAGTATATAAAAATTGTTGCAATTTCATTATATCATCTATAAAAATCATTTTCAATTCTTTCTACATTTAACTTCTCATTCCCATCGGCTTTCTGCGGCTGTAATGCTTTCATTTTTTTACCGCAGCAGGATATGTCGGTTTCCGTCATTGCAGTAACCATGTTTCCGCAATTAGGACACATATAAAAGTGCATTTTCTTCATGTTACCTCCCAGTATCTCGTTAGC
>CAJKOJ010000146.1 GCA_905201505.1 uncultured Eubacteriales bacterium
ATAAAAATAAAAAATGTGACATAAGCTTTAAAACTTATGCCACTAAAAATTTAATTTTAATTAACCACAAAACTATTTACTATATTATATATAAATTTAACAATTAATTGCAAATAGTTAATTCAGTTGCCTTATCAAATACATGTATTCTATTAACATCAAATGCAACCTTAATAGTATCCCCTACCTTAGCAGAACTTCTTGAATCAACTCTTGCAGTAACATTCTGACCTGCAATAACCAAGAATAAATTGATTTCAGCACCAAGTAATTCTGTTACTTCAACATCAGCGTTAACAATACTATCAGCAGAAGTACTTAAGAATATATCTTCATCATGAACATCCTCTGGTCTTATACCAATAGTAACTTCCTTACCTACATAACCACCATCTATTAATGCCTTTGTCTTATTTTCTGGTAACTTAAGAGAATATTCTCCAAAGTTTACAGTTACATCGGAACCATTTTTAGCAACAGTAGCATTTATAAAGTTCATCTGTGGTGAACCGATAAATCCAGCAACAAATAAATTTTCAGGCTTGTTATAAAGATTCTGTGGTGTATCTACCTGCTGAATAACGCCATCTTTAAGTACAACAATACGAGTACCAAGTGTCATAGCCTCTGTCTGGTCATGTGTAACATAAATAAATGTTGTCTGTAATTTTTGATGAAGTTTTGATATTTCACTTCTCATCTGTACTCTTAACTTTGCATCAAGATTTGAAAGAGGCTCATCCATAAGGAATACCTTAGGAGAACGTACAATAGCACGACCCATTGCTACTCTCTGTCTCTGACCACCTGAAAGAGCCTTTGGCTTTCTATCTAATAAATGGTCAATATCAAGAATCTTAGCAGCTTCTCTTACTTTCTTATCAATTTCAGCTTTAGGAACTTTTCTAAGTTTAAGAGCAAAAGCCATATTATCGTAAACTGTCATATGAGGATAAAGTGCATAGTTCTGGAAAACCATTGCTATATCTCTATTCTTTGGATCTACTGTATTACAAAGTTTATCACCAATCCATAATTCACCACTTGAAATATCTTCAAGTCCAGCTATCATTCTAAGTGTAGTTGACTTACCACATCCTGAAGGTCCTACAAAGATAATGAATTCTTTATCTGCAATATCAAGATTAAAATTCTTTACAGCAACAAATCCATTTGGATACTTCTTTACAATATTTTTTAACTTAAGTTCTGCCATTATTATATTCCTCCTTAATTTTGGACCATAAAATATGTCCACTTATCTTGTTATTATAATAAACTATTTTTAATAAACTCTCTATATTACATTTACACAAATAAGTAAAAATATTTTTATGCAATTCGCTAATATAAAAATTTTTTTAGTTCAATTTTATAAAAATCATTGCATTTTAAAACAATTTTAATATAAAAAAAACTCAAAAATAGGTAATTATTAACAAACATAAGAAGAAAAAGTAATCTTTAACAACATTACTTAAGAAAAAGTACAGATTTTTGTACACTAAATACATTGATTTTGTGTTTTAAATAAAAAACATAAAAAATT